>JAEYOU010000166.1 GCA_023411405.1 Pseudomonadota bacterium
CCCCCGCGATGCGCGCGGCGGCGGCGCGCCACTCCTCGAGCCGTCCGAGGATCCGCTCCTCCGCCATCCCCAGCGCCCGCTCCGCGTGCGCGCGCACGCCCTGCTCGCCCGGCGGGATCACGTGCACGAGGATGAGCTGGGCCCCGAGCCGCCGGGCGAGGTCCGCGGCGCGCTCCAGCGCAGCCCACGAGTGCGCCGAGAAGTCCACGGCGCAGCCGATCTGCTTCCAGGCGGGCATCGGACCCTCCGCGCCGCGCGCGGGGGCGGCGCAACCGCGGTGATCTTGCGCGCCCGCGGCTGCGCAGCGAGGCGCTCACTTGGGACGGGTGAGGCCCACCCCGCGGTCCTCGGGTCGCGGCGCGGCTACGCACCCTCCGCCGCGACGACGCGCCCGGACCGGAACAGCTCCGCGAAGACCTCCTCGAGCGGCGGGTCCTCCACCGTGAGATCGGCGATCGGGAATGCGGCCAGCAGCCGGGCGACCGCGGGGGAGACCTCCTCGGCGGGCACCTGGAGCGTCGCCTCGTCGGCCTCCGCGGCGACGACGTTCCCGTAGCGGGCCAGCTCGGCCGCGAAGGGTGCGCCGTTCCCGCCGCTCGCGCGCCGGATCCGGATCCGCTTGTCGGGACGGATGCGCAAAGCGAGCGCGCGGAGGTCGCCGTCGTACACGAGCCGGCCGTGGTCGATGACGATGACCCGCGGGCAGAGCTGGAGCACGTCCTCCATGTAGTGGCTGGTGAGGAGCACGGTCGCGCCGGTCCGCTCGTTGTACTCCTTCACGAACCGGCGGACGGTCGCCTGCATGGACACGTCGAGGCCGATGGTCGGCTCGTCGAGGAAGAGCACGCGCGGCTCGTGGAGCAGCGCCGCCGCCAGCTCGCACTTCATCCGCTCGCCCAGCGAGAGCTGGCGCGTGGGCTTGTCCACGAGGTCGCCGAGCTCGAGGAGGTCCGAGAGCTCCCGGACGGTCCGCTCGAACCGGGCCCGCGGCAGGTCGTAGACCGCGCGGTTGAGCGCGAACGTCTCGGAGGGCGGCAGGTCCCAGAGGAGCTGCTGCTTCTGGCCCATGACGAGGGTGATCTGCTTCAGGAACTCCGGCTCGCGGCGTCGCGGGATCCGCCCGCCGACGGTGAGCGCGCCGGCCGTGGGGTGGAGCAGGCCGGAGAGCATCTTGAGCGTGGTCGTCTTCCCGGCGCCGTTCGGGCCGAGGAACCCGACGCGCTCTCCTTCACCGACCGAGAAGTCGATGCCGTCGACCGCCCGGACCGTCTGGTACTGGCGGTGGAAGAGGGACCGCACGGCGGCGGCGATCCCCGGCGGGCGGCGGTGGACGCGGTAGTGCTTCGCGAGGGCCTGGACCTGGATCACGGGCCCGGATATTGCGGTCCGACCCCGCCCGGGGCAAGGAGCAAACGACGCACGCGGGGTACCATCCACGGATGGCCCAGAAGAAGCGCCCCGTCACGAAGAGCGGTCGGCCCCGCGCCCGGAAGGGCGTGAAGCTCAAGCCCACCGAGCTCGGCCCGCGCGAGCTCGTGCTCGCCGAGCGCCCGCCCGAGCTCGCGGCCCTGGCCGCGGCGGTCGAGGCGGACGGCGGGGCGGTCCTCGCCGCCTACCGCGAGCCCCTCGGCGGCCACGCCCTGCTCTTCACCGCGCTGCCGGTCGAGAAGGTGGAGCGGACGCCGTTCCAGCGGGACGTCTCCGATCCGCACGTCCGCAGGCTCACGCTGGCGATGGACAAGACGCGCCGCTACCTCGACCCGATCATCGCGGTGCGCGAGGGCGACCAGTACCTGACGCCCAACGGCGGCCACCGGCTCACCGCGCTCAAGGAGCTCGGCGCGAGGAGCGTGCTCGCCCTGCTCGTGCCGGAGAAGGCCGTCGCGTACCAGATCCTGGCCCTCAACATCGAGAAGGCGCACAACCTCCGCGAGAAGGCGCTCGAGGTGGTCCGGATGTACCGCGACCTCGCCGGCGCCACCGATCCGAAGGAGGAGGAGCTCGCCCTCGAGTTCGAGGAGCCCGCGCTCGTCACGCTCGGCTTCGCCTACGAGGAGCGCGGGCGGCTCTCCGGGAGCGTGTACGCGCCCATCCTGCGCAAGGTGGACGGCTGGCTCGACGGGAGGCTCTCCGCGAACGTCGAGGAGCGGCAGCGCCGGGCGCGCGTGGTGCTCGCCTTCGACGACGCGGTCGCCGCCGCGGTGGCGCGGCTCAAGGAGAAGGGGTTCGACTCTCCGTACCTCAAGAACTTCGTGGTCGCGCGGGTGAACCCGCTCCGCTTCATGAAGGGCAAGGCGCCGCCGTACGACGAGCTGTTCGCGCAGATGACGAAGCGCGCCGAGGGCATGGACCCGTCGCGGGTGAAGAGCGAGGACGTGGCGCGGAGCGGCGGGGGAGCGGGGGCGGAGGCGGAGTGAACCCGTCACGCTCGTGGTTCGACAGGCTCACCACGAGCGGACCGCGCTCGATGCGGCCGCTCACCCTGAGCCTGTCGAAGGGTCACGACGGCCGCGGCGTCGTCCTCCGCGCCTCGGTCCGCGCCAGCACGAGCCGGCGCTCCAGCTCGCCGCCGATGGTGGCGAGCGTGTCGGCGTCGACGTGGCCCTCGGCGTACGGGAAGAGCTCCCGCTCCTCCCAGCGCACGTGCCGCTCGAGGAGCTCGGCGAAGCCGGCCAGCGCGGCGCGCTGCTCGAGCGGGTCGCCCGCGCCCGCCGCGTCCACGAGCTCGCGGAGCTGCGCGTGCTCGTGGCGCAGCCGGCGGAGATCCTCGGGCGCGAGGTACGTGCCGAGGACGTCCTCCTCGGTTCGTACATGGGTGCGGAGCACCTGGCCGTCGAAGCGGCGGACGAGGGCCACGAGCCCGCTCAGCTCGCGCGGCGCGCCCGCGCTCTCCGCGTGTCCGGCCAGCGCTTGCTTGAGCTGGAACGCGACCAGCAGCGCGTGGTGGTGCTCGCTGGAGAGCGGCTTCAGCTGCCGGGAGCGCCTCATGGGACGATCGTGGACGACGGCGGCCGGGCACGCAAGAAGTCGCTCGCACCCCCTGCCCGCGCACGGCGCGCGAGAGAGCGGGCGAGCGCGTGCCGGACCCCGGCGGGGAGGCGCCTGGCTTCCCGTTGACGCTCCGCGGCAACGTCCTTACTCGTTCCACCGAAGCCTACTCGATTCCAGAGTCAACGGGAGCCATCGATGAGCCAGAACGGATCGCCACCGCCCGGCCGGCGCACCGCCGTCGTGGACGGCCTGCGGACGCCCTTCGTGAAGGCCGGGACGGACTTCCGCGACCTCGGGGCGGTGGATCTCGGCGCACTCGTGGTGAACGAGCTCGTCGCGCGCAATCACCTCGCGCCGCGGGAGGTGGACACGGTCATCTTCGGCCAGGTGATCCCCTCCACCACCGTCACCTTCATCGGCCGGGAGATGGTGCTCCGGTCCCAGCTCCCCCGGAGCGTGCCCGGCCACACGGTCGCCCGCGCCTGCGCCACCTCCATCCAGGCCACCGCCGACGGCGTCGATCAGATCGCGCTCGGCCACGCGGACTGCGCCATCGTCGGCGGCGCCGAGTCGCTCTCCGACGCCCCCATCTTCGCCACCCGCAAGCTCGCCCAGTCGCTCGTCGAGCTCTCGAAGGCCCGCACGCTCGCGGAGCGGCTCCGGCTCGTCGCGCGGCTGCGGCTCAAGGACCTCACGCCGGTGCCGCCCGCGCTCACCGAGCCGACCACCGGGCTCACCATGGGCCAGAGCGCCGAGAAGATGGCGCAGGTGAACGGCATCCCGCGCGCCGCCCAGGACGCCTTCGCGATGGCGAGCCACCACCGCGCCGCGGCCGCCTGGGAGACCGGGAAGTTCGGCGAGGACGTGATGCACGTCGCGGTGCCGCCGCGCTACGAGCGGGTGTCGGCCCGGGACAACGTCGTCCGCAAGGACACCACGCTCGAGGCGCTCTCGCAGCTCCGGCCGGTGTTCGATCGGAAGTACGGGACCATCACCGCCGGGAACGCCTCGCCGCTCACCGACGGGGCCGCCGCGCTCCTCCTCATGAGCGAGGAGAAGGCCAAGGCGCTCGGGGTGACGCCGCTCGGGTACGTGCGGAGCTACGCCTTCGCCGCGCTCGACCCCAACGACCAGCTCCTCCAGGGCCCGGCCTACGCCGCGCCGCGCGCGCTCGACCGCGCCCGGCTCGGCCTCGCCGACATGGACCTCGTCGACATGCACGAGGCGTTCGCGGCGCAGGTGCTCTCGAACCTCCAGGCGTTCGGCTCGAAGGCCTTCGCGGAGCGGGAGCTCGGCCGGCCGGCGCCGCTCGGGGAGGTCGATCCGGAGAAGCTGAACGTGAACGGCGGGTCGATCGCCCTCGGCCACCCGTTCGCCGCCACCGGCGCGCGGATGATCCTCCAGACGCTGCGCGAGCTCGGGCGGCGGCAGAGGCAGTACGCGCTCCTCACGGTGTGCGCGGCGGGGGCGCTGGGCGCGGCGATGGTGCTGGAGCGGGAGTGAGATGACGATGACCGCTCGTCCTTCGACAGGCTCAGGACGAGCGGACACGTACATTCGCTCGTGGTGAGCCTGTCGAACCACGAGCGGAACCGGACCCGCAGCGAACCTGGCGGGAGGCACGACATGAGTCCAGCAGAAGCCGCAGCGATGGCCCAGATCTCGTCCAGGAACTTCCGCGTGGACGTCCGCGACGGCGTCGCGACGCTCCTCCTCGACGTGCCGGGCGAGAGCCTGAACGTGCTCGGCGAGGACGTCGCCGAGGAGTTCGCCCTCCACCTCGCCCGGTTCGAGCGCGACCCGGCGATCGCCGGCGTGGTGCTGGCGAGCGGGAAGAAGGACAGCTTCATCGCGGGGGCGCGGATCGATCTCTTCCAGCAGGCCCGCACCGCGGCCGACGCCGAGAAGCTCGCGCGCGGCGCGCAGGCCCACTTCGACAAGGTCGCCGCCTGGCCGAAGCCGATCGCCGTGGCCATCCATGGGGTATGCCTCGGGGGCGGCCTCGAGTGGGCGCTCGCCTGCACCTGGCGGATCGCCACGAACGACCCGAAGACGAAGCTGGGGCTGCCGGAGACGAAGCTCGGGGTGATCCCGGGCGCGGGCGGGACGCAGCGGCTGCCGCGCCTCGTCGGCGTGCGCGCGGCGCTGGAGATCATCGTCCAGCAGAAGGAGCTCCGCGCCTCGAAGGCCCACCGCGTCGGCCTCGTGGACGAGGTGGTCCCCCCGGCGATCCTGCTCGACGTCGCGCGCCAGCGCGTCCGCGGCCTCGCCCAGGGGAAGGTGCGGCGCGAGCCGCGCAAGCACGCCCCGGCGGAGCGGCTCCAGCAGCGGCTCCTCGACGGCACCACCGCAGGGCGGGCGCTCGTGTTCTCCAAGACGCGCCAGGCGATCCGCGCCAAGGCGGGCGACCACTACCCGGCGCTCCTCCGGGCCGTCGACGCCGTCGAGTACGGCCTCGCGAAGGGCCTGCCCGCCGGCCTCGCCAACGAGGCGCGCATCTTCGGCGAGCTCGCGGTCGGCGACACCGCGCGCCAGCTCATGCAGATCTTCTTCGCCACCACCGCGCTCAAGAAGGACTCGGGCGTGGACGATCCGTCGGTGCAGCCGCGCCGGGTCGAGCGGGTCGGCGTCCTCGGCGGCGGGCTCATGGGGAGCGGCATCGCCATCGTCACGACGAAGGCGGGGCTGCCGGTCCGGATCCGCGAGAAGGACGACGCCGCGTCGGCGCGGGCGCTCGCCGCGGTCCGCCACTCGTACGACGAGGGGGTGAAGCGGCACGCGATCGACCGGCTCGAGCGCGATCGGAAGATGACCCTCGTCACCACGACGACCACGTGGAGCGGGTTCGACGCCGTGGACGTCCTCGTCGAGGCGGTCTTCGAGGACCTGGCGCTCAAGCAGGAGATGGTCCGGGCCTTCGAGGCGGTCAACCCGAAGGGCATCTTCGCCTCCAACACGTCGTCGATCCCGATCGGCCAGATCGCCCAGGCGTCCGCGCACCCGGAGACGGTGCTCGGGATGCACTACTTCTCGCCGGTCGCGAAGATGCCGCTCCTCGAGGTGATCGTCACCGACCGGACCGCGCCCGAGGTGACCGCCACCGCGGTCGCGCTGGGGAAGAGGCAGGGCAAGACCGTCATCGTCGTCGGCGACGGGCCGGGGTTCTACACGAGCCGCATCCTCACGCCCTACATGAACGAGGCGGCGCACCTGCTCGTCGAGGGCGCGCGCATCGAGGACCTCGACGGCGCGCTGGTGGCGTTCGGGTTCCCGGTCGGGCCGATCAACCTGCTCGACGAGGTGGGCATCGACGTGGGCGAGAAGGTCGGGAAGATCCTGCACGCCGCCTTCGGCGCGCGCATGGCGCCGCCCGGCTCGCTGCACGACGTGCTCGCCTCCGGCCGCACGGGGCGCAAGGGCAAGAAGGGCTTCTACACGTACGACGGGAAGGAGAAGCGCGTCGACGAGACCGTCTACGACGTCCTCCCCGGCGGCCGCGCGCGCAAGCGGATCGACGCCGGCGAGATCCAGGAGCGCGTCGTTCTCCAGATGGTGAACGAGGCGATCCGGTGCCTGGGCGAGGGCATCCTCCGGAGCGCGCGCGACGGCGACATCGGCGCGGTGTTCGGGCTCGGCTTCCCGCCGTTCCGCGGCGGGCCGTTCCGCTACGCGGACGCGGTCGGCCCGTCGGCGCTCGTCGAGCGCCTCCGCCGGCTCGAGCAGAAGCACGGCGCCAGGTTCGAGCCTGCTCCGCTGCTCCTCGAGCTTGCGGCCACGGGTCGCACGTTCCACTCTCGGTAGGGCTCGCTCGCGGGATTCCGGCGCGAATCCCGCGGGTTGAGTCTCCCGCTCGACGCGTGGTCTGCATGGGTGTTTGCACACCCGGAAGGCCAACCGTTGCGCGCGGGCTCGCAAGGGTTTCGCCCCCCGCACACGAGTGGGAGGTCCCGGGCGCCCTCGCGCGGCTCCGACAACGAAATCGCCAGCAAGCGCGGTTGCTTTCTCGCCAGGTGCGGAGCCTGAGTCCGGATCGCGCGCCGCGCGAACTTTGCACGCGGCTCAAGCTCTCGAAATCACGAGAGATCCTTGAATGATCGGGCAGCCGTGTTGACGGCCGCCTCCGCTGGCTTTTTCATGCCTGCTACCAGGCGTTTAGCAATTGTCGCTCGCCGCAATTGCTGGAGATCAAATGACCCTTACTTTCACGAAGCGGATCGGCGCTCTCCTCGCGGGCGCGGTCCTCGCGACTTCCGGGTGCGGTGGAGGCGACGGAGACGACAATCCGATCGGCGGTGGCGGAGGCCCGAGCGGCTTCCACGCGACCGTGGTCCTGCCCGAGGCGCTCCGCAACGGAGGGCCCGCCGGCTTCGACACGACGGTCTCGGGCATCCAGCTCGCCGCGACGCTGGACGGCGAGGCCGTCACTCCGAGCTCCGTGCAGTGGTCGATCACCGACGCGTACGGTCTGTGGAATCCGCCGGCCGGCGTGACGCCGAGCCCGGCGACCGGGACGACGACGAGCTTCGCGATCCCGGACTTCGAGACGGTCCGGACCGGCGCGAACGCGTGGCTGAACGGGCTCTACGGCACGCTCGGCACCGAGCACGAGTTCGCGTACATCCAGGCCCCCGAGCGCGAGCAGCTTCTCTCGTTCGGGAAGCAGCAGGTCCAGGCGATGAGCTTCAAGGTCGTCGCCCGCGTGACCTACGGCACGTACACCGCGACGGCGAGCGCGCTCGTGTCGCCGGTGACCGTCTCCAGCGGCGTCAACACCCAGCCGCTCGGGATGATGGTCGTCGCCAACGCGCCCTCGACCGCGACCTACGACTGGACGCTCACCTACCTCCCGACGAACGCCGCGACGGGCGCCGAGTTCCGTGCGCCGCCGGAGGGCGTGACGCTCCGGGGCGCAGACACCAAGAACCCGTACGTCGTCCCGACGGTCACGGGCGTCTACCGGCTCCAGAACGGGACGGGCGCGCCGATCCTCTTCCGCGTCAGCACGTACCACGGGGCGGGCTTCACCGACACCGAGGAGGGGACGGACGGGATCTCCTGCGCCGACTGCCACGCCGGCGCGTACGCGCTCACCGACCAGTTCACCGAGTGGGCGGCGTCCCCTCACGCGAACCACGAGGGCACGGGCAAGACGCTGTTCGAGCTCGGACTGACCGGCGCGCTCGGGCCCAACTACTCCGAGGCCGCCATCGCCTCGCACGTCGTCGGCTACAGCAAGGTCCCGACCGCGCAGAACCGCGGCTTCGACGACGTGATGGGCGGCTGGACCTTCCCGGCGCCCGCCGCCGCCAACTGGGATGCGCTGCCCCAGGCCCTCAAGTACCGCGCCGGCGTCCAGTGCGAGAGCTGCCACGGTCCGCTCGAGCCGACCGATCACTCGATGGTGGACGCCATCGGCCACGGTCCGGTCCAGCCGGCCGCGTCCATGGACTCCGGCGTCTGCATGAGCTGCCACGACACCCTGGAGCACGATCAGGGGCCGCTCTGGGCGACCTCGGCGCACGCGAACACGGCCCTCGCCATCGAGGACGGGACGATCGAGAACCGCCCGGTCTCCGCGAGCGCGACGTCGGTCAGCGGCGTTCCGCACTGCGGCCGGTGCCATGCCGGGGAGGGCTTCGCGCTCTACCTCGAGCAGCAGCAGGGTGGCGGGTGCACGACGGCGCTCGGCCTCACCGAGACCGCCGGCGGGACCGCGGGCTACATCCGGCCGCGGAACCTGTCCGCCGATGGTGACCCCTGCTTCAACATCACGGCCGACAACACGACGTGGGCGCCCGCGACCGAGTACTTCGCTGCCAACGGTCTCACGGTCGCGAAAGTCCACTCCACCACGTGCCAGACCTGCCACGACCCGCACTCCACCGAGCTCCGGGTCTCCGGGGACACCAAGGTGGTCGCGGCCGGCTTCCGGGTGGAGAACGCTGGCGCCGGCGCGCTCTGCATCGTGTGCCACAACACCCGCAGCGGAAGTGTCCGCCAGGGGACGACCATCCTCAGCGGCTGGACCGCTCCGCACGTCGCGGCGCAGGGTGACGTCTTCGCCGGCCGCAACGCGTTCTTCGTGACCGAGCTCGTCGCGAACCAGGCCGCCAACCTGCTCCCGCGGGCCTCGCCGCACGCCGCGACCTCCGACAGCTGCGTCGTCTGCCATGTCCGGAACGTGCCCGCGGACATCCGGGAGCAGTACGTGGTCTCCGGCTCCAATCACACCTTCAAGGCGAGCATGGAGCTGTGCGCGGACTGCCACTCGTCCTCGGACGTGACCGAGTTCGAGACGCACAAGGACGAGGTCGAGCACAAGCTGCACACGCTCCAGGACCTCATCCAGACGACGATCCGGAACCGGCTCAACGCGGCCGGGTTCGACGTGACCACCCGGTACGACCTCGTGACCGACGGGAACCTCCCGGCCCCGGCCGACCCGACGATCGAGGCCGGCCAGGTGACGGCCATCGAGCTCTACGAGTCGCACGGTCAGCCTGCGGTCAAGATCATGCTCGGCGCCACCGGCTTCGGGACGCGCATCGGCGACATCAAGCAGGCCAACACGACCACGAACCTCTTCACCGTCTCTACCGGCAGCGGTGGGACGCTGGCGGCGGGCGCGGACCAGACCCTCGCCAGGGCCGTCTACAACTACCTGCTCCTCCACGGCGACGGCACCGAGGGCGTGCACAACCCTGGCTTCGTCGACGACGTGCTCGACAATACGCTGGCGGCGCTGCCGGCTCCGTAGCGGACTCAGGTAGACCGAGACCTCCGAGGCCCCCGGCGCTCCCGCGCCGGGGGCCTGGCATTTCGTGCGCGGGCGCTCCCCCGAACTGCTTGTCAGACAGCAGACCGGCTTCGTGGTCCTTGACGCTGTCCGCGCCTCGTGTTGACCTCGGACCATCCGTCGTCTCACGAGGAGGGGACCATGCTCCGTTTCGTGCGGCCAGCGCGCTGCCTGGCTACCGTCGTGGCGGTCTTGTTCGCGGCGTGTGGTGGAGCGAGCGATCCCGGGCCGTTGCCCGATCCGCCCAGCGGACTCAGGTACGCAGTGGAGATTGCGACGTACACCGTCAGCGTCCCCATCGCGCCCAACGCGCCGACGCTCTCGCAAGGCGCGGCGAGATCCTTCAGTATCGCGCCGCCGCTTCCCGCCGGCCTCACGCTCCATCCGACCACCGGCGTCATCAGCGGCACCCCGACGGCCATCACCGCGACGACGGGCTACACCGTCACTGCCCGCAACTCGATGGGCGAGACGACGGCGACGCTCGTCCTCACGGTCAGCAGCACGCCCCCCAGCGGCATCGCATACCAGACCAACCCAGCGTCGTACCCGCGCGGCACCGCGATCGCTCCGAACGTGCCGACCAGCACCGGTGGCGCGATCGCGCAGTACACGGTGTCGCCGTCACTGCCGCCAGGTCTCTCGCTGGACGTCGGGACTGGAGTGATCTCGGGCACGCCGAATTCCATCACGCCGACCGGTAGCTAGTCGTGACGGGGTCCAATCCCTACGGAAGCGAGCAGGTCACGCTCGTACTCACCGTGACGGAGGCTCCGCCGACCGATCTCTCCTACGCCGAGGACCCGGCCACGTATCCCTTGAGCATGTACGTCGCGAACACGCCGACTCACGGCGGCGGTCCCGTCGCGACCTGGACCGTGTCTCCGCCCCTCCCGGCAGGCCTTGCGCTGAACGCGAGCACCGGGTTGATCTCGTGGATGCCGACCGCGCTCTCCGCTGCAGCCGATTACACCGTCACGGCGACGAACGGAGGCGGGAGCACACAGGCCTGCGGGCCTTGGCCTGCATGCGAAGGAGGCTACCGCGACCGCGCTCGCGAACGGAACCGTCCTCATCGCCGGCGGAACCGAGCTCCGCGAGACGAGCTATTGCCACTTCAGTACCGCGGCGATCAACGGTGCGATGCTGTTCGTCACGACACAGTGACGGTCACCTGACGTTCACAGGCGCTACGCACCGACAGGACCGGTAGGGTGGTCGCGAGCGTTCGCACCTCATCGTGCGCGAGGCCCTCGCGGACGATGACTCGTCAACGTCGGCCACCCGCGGCCGAGACGAGGCAGGATCCCGCAGTCTCATCGTTCAAGGACCACACGGCCGTCGCTCCGGGCGAGGCCCATCGGCGCTGGTGAGACGCCGTGGCGAGCGCGATCCCGACCGCAGCCGCGCACATCCCCACGTCCCCGAGGGGACATCGCCGGGAAGAGCTCCCTCCCGTCGAGGGCCACCTTCTCGGCGAGCAGCATCGACTGCGCACTGCCCCATGCGTGGGCGAGCGCGTACTCTCCGTTGTGGTTACCGACGACGTCTCCCACGGGAAAGGGCGCAGCCTTGACGCTCGTCCCGAGTGCCCTCACCAAGGCTCTCGCCTCCGCGAGGGTTCCGTCCTTGCTCTCCGCCGAGGCCAAGCTGATCCCCGAGATCGTCACGTCACCGGCTCGCTCGAGCACGAGACACGCCGCGGCCTCGCCGGGCGCCACACCGGTGGGCCCAGACCACCGCCACCCTTGCTTGGCCAGGTTCTTGGCGATCTCGGGAGTCACTGGAACGCTTCCTGGAACCCTCCGGATGATGAGCCGCCGACCACCAGTCGCGGCGCGCTCACTGTCCCAGTCCGCGATGGTGGGCGCACGCGGAAGCAACTCCGCGAGACCGACCGGTTCCGCGTTCCGGAGGGCGCGGCTCATCCACGCGCAGCGGGCGAGCAGCTCCTCCGCCCGGGCCGCCTGCACGGCCACCCGACCGTCGTGCGCAGCAAGTACCTGACTCAGGCGTAGCAACTCGACCGCTCCCACCGCTCCGGGCGGTGCTCCTTGCTCGGGGTCCTCGTCCGAGAGCGCCACCGCCACCAGGAAGCTCTTGAGTGAACGAGACCCGAGCAGCTGGCCGCGCCCGTGCGACTGAGCTACCACCGGCGGCTGGTGCGGTCCGGGCAAGAGGCTCGCCAGAGCTCGGTCCCCGGAGGCATCCTCGGAGCACTTGAAGACACCGGCGAAGAGCCCCTCCGCGTACCCGATCAAGAACTCGCCGCCGTCCTCTTCTGGTGGCAGCTCGCTGGGAAGATCGAGCTCCAGCGAGCGATCGGCACCGGTCCAGCATGCGCTCGAGTCGTGCGGCGGCAGCGCCACCTCCACGGCCCTCCACTCATCGACCGTGCCATTCCGTCTTCGAGCTGTGGCCCATCGACTGGGGCAAGGGCCGCGCGAAACGGGGGCTCGTCCTTCGCGGGCAGCGCCGCCGCGATGTCCGCGACGTCCGCGCGTTCGAGATCCTCTTCCGACATCCCCATCACCACGAGGCTCACCGCCGGCCTCCCCCGGCCATTCAACCACACACGGCGAGCCCCGGGCCCTGCAAGGAGCTCGCTCGCGCCACCCGGCGGCGCGACCGACGTCAGCGACCGGCGCAGCGACCCGACCCGCGCTAGAATGCCCGCCGGATGAAGCTCCGGCACGTCCTGCTGCTCATCATCGCGTTCGTCTTCGTGCCCGCGTCGCTGCTGCTGGCGGTGGGCGTCCTGATCCTCGTCTACGGGTCGGTGCCGCGGGACTACCTGTTCGGCACGCTCATCCTGACGTTCGTCGGGACGACGCTCCTCGGGGCGATCCTCACCACCATCGTCCTCTACCGCGAGGCCCGCGTCGCGCGGCTCCAGACCGACTTCGTCAACAAGGTCTCGCACGAGCTCCGGACCCCGCTCACCTCGATCCGCATGTTCGTCGAGACGCTCCAGCTCGGGCGGCTCCAGGATCCGGAGCGGCAGCGCGAGGCGCTGGAGATCGTCGCGGACGAGACGGCGCGCCTGTCCGGCCTCATCGGCCGGCTCCTCGACTGGGCGCGCATGGAGTCCGGCCGGCGCAAGTACAACCTCGCGCGCCAGCCGGTCGGCCCGATCCTCGACCGGGCGCTCGAGCTGCTCGCGCCACAGCTCCTCCACCAGCAGGCGGAGGTGGTGCGCGAGGAGGCGCCGGGCCTCCCGCCGGTGCTCGCGGACCGGGAGGCGCTCGCGGACGCGCTGCTCAACCTGCTCAACAACGCGCTCAAGTACACCGGCGCCACGAAGCGGATCGTGCTGTCCGCGGCGGCGGACGGGCCGGGCGTGTGGGTCCGGGTGACGGACAACGGGCCGGGGATCCCGCGGCCCGAGCAGAAGCGGATCTTCCTCAAGTTCTACCGGGCCCGCGACCCCCTCTCGCGCACGATCGAGGGGACCGGCCTCGGGCTCGCGATGGTGAAGCACATCGTGGAGGCGCACGGCGGCCGCGTCTCGGTGTCGAGCGACGTCGGGCAGGGCGCGACCTTCGGCGTCTGGCTGCCGGCGGCGGGGAGGGCCTGAGCCATGGGCGAACGGATCCTGATCGTCGAGGACGACCCCTCGATCCTCCGCGGTCTCCAGCTCAACCTGGGCATGGAGGGCTACACCGTCCGCTCGGCGATGGACGGCGAGACCGGCCTCGAGCTCGCGCGGACCGAGTCGCCGGATCTCGTGGTCGTGGACGTGATGCTCCCGCGCATGGACGGGCTCACGCTCGTCCGCGAGCTCCGGCGCTCCAACCCCGAGCTGCCGGTGCTCATCCTCTCGGCGAAGGGGCAGGAGAGCGACAAGGTCGCGGGGCTGCAGTTCGGGGCCGACGACTACATGGTGAAGCCGTTCGGGCTCAAGGAGCTGCTCGCCCGGATCGAGGCCCTGCTCCGGCGGCACCGCGCGCGCGGCGAGACGGGGCCGAACCGATCGGTGAAGAAGGCCGGCGTCATCGAGGTGGATCTCGAGGCCCGCCGCGCCAGCGTCGACGGGAAGGCCCTCGACCTCACGAGTCGGGAGTTCGACCTGCTCGCGTTCTTCATGAACCACCCCGACCGCGTCCACTCGCGCGAGCAGCTCATGGAGGCGGTCTGGGGCTCGCGCTACTTCGGGACCGCGCGCACGGTCGACAACTTCGTCGCGCGGCTGCGGGCGCACATCGGCGACGACGCCGAGAACCCGCGGTACCTGGAGACGGTGCGCGGGGTGGGGTACCGGTTCAATCCGTGATGGCCTCGGGGAGCCGCCACCGCTCGCCCTTCGACAGGCTCAGGGCGAGCGGTCCTTGACGGTCCGCTCCCGGCGCGCCGCCGGCGCGGGCAGCTTCCCCGGGGGCGCCGGCGCGTCTCCGAGCAGGAGCGCGCACGTCCCGCCGGCGCAGCGGTAGCGGCCGGGGAGGACGAGCCGCGGGAGGTCCGGGTCGAGGAACGGCACCGGGT
>JAEYOU010000234.1 GCA_023411405.1 Pseudomonadota bacterium
AATAACAAGCAGTTCCTGTATCGTAGGATTGCCTGGCGCATCCAGGCCCTCGCAGAAGGTGGCCTGTCAGAACGCGCGCGCCGCCGCGCCCTCGAGATCGCCAACGACGCTGATCTTCGCATCCGTGCGCCGAGACAGAAGCTCCAGGACCCCGAAGCGTTCCTCGACAGCTTCGCGATCGAAGGTGATGACGTCCCGAAAACACCCGAAGACTGGATCCTGATCGCCTGTTCGATCAACCAGTTTGGGCGCTACAACGTGGATGCACAAGGCAACCCGACCGGGCCGTCGCTTACGCTTCGCACTGTAGCCCCGAATGGCGGCGTCACGGGCGAGAACCTAAACCCTGATGCGGTGGGGCAGGGAATCATCCTCAACGGTCCGCTGATCGAGTTCGGCACCACCACGCCGGACAACATGATCATCAACCCGGACTTCGAGTATGGGTTCGAGAAGTGGACTCACGGCGGCGCGCAGATTGTCACGACGGGAGCGTATACGGGCTCGCAAGCCGCCAAGCTTGCCGGTGACGGCGCCTACGCCGTCCAGCACTTCTTCCACGTGCGGCCGCTTGACCGCCTCACGCTCGATGCCTGGGTGAAGGCCGATCCCGGTACCACCGGAAACCTCAACCTGATCATCCGCGCCTGGAATGCCACGCTCACTCAGTACACCGATCTCGCCTGGAAGACGCAGGCGCCCGCCTCAGCCTGGACCAAGGTGAGCGCATCAATTACCGTTCCAGCGGATTCGCCCTACACCCGGATCGAAGTCTATGCCCCCTGGATTTCCGGCTACACCGCTGGCGCCTGGTACGTCGATAACGTCTGCCTTAGACGCGAGGTCTCGCTCGGCAACGGCCTGGCTTACGATCCTGCGGGCAACCTCAAGATTCCCGACGTGGGGATCTCGCGCGCGATGCTCGAGCAGCAGATCATCGGGATCAGCCAGCTCGAGAATGCCGCCATCATCAAGGACGCCCACATCATCCGGGCCGGTGTGAACCGGCTCATCGTGCTCGATGCCGACATCGCCTCGTTGCGGGCGAGCGCCATCACCGCTGGCACGCTCAGCGCTCTGGTCTTCTATGGGGGCGCGATCAACTGCAACCAGATCAATGCCGGGACGCTCTATGCCGTGAACCTGAACGGCGGCACGCTCGATCTGAACGCGAACGGCATCCGTACGCTACTCAACCACTCCTATTCGGCGACAACCGGCAACTACGTTGGTCTGACCACGTACGCGTCTAGTAACGGCGCTGGCCCGGTCTACCTCCGCCCGGGGCAGATCTGGTGCTACGAGAACGTCAATGATGTCTGGGACTGCGGCCTGAATGCTTACCGAGCTCCGTATCCGAACTGGCGGCTCGAAAGCACGCAGTGGCTCCTGTATCGCCCTGCCTCGAACGGCTATGGCGTCCAGATCATGCGGGATGTCGAGTTCTGCGCCATCAAGATCTTCGACCCGAACGATCTGGCCAAGGTGACGCTGACGAGCTCGTTTGGCGGGCGCATTTATGTGGGCGCGGACGTGTACGTCGGCAGCAACAAGGTGCTCGGCGCGCGCAAGACGGGCTGGACGCTGCCGACCGGGACGGCCCGGCGCACCGGGTTCAACACCGCAACTGCAACGGTCCAGGAAGTCGCCGAGACGCTCTTCGCGTTGCTTCAGGATCTCCACAGCACGGCCGGTCACGGGCTGATCGGAGCGTAAACCGTATGGCAACACCCACGAATCCCATCGATCAACTGATCGCCCAGGCTGGCTCGGTCGAGAAAGCGATCGAGCTGGTCCGCAAGCGCAACCTGGCCGCGATTCGAGGCCACTTCACCGACATTCTGGACGGGGCCGTCGAGTTCCGTGTCCTCAACTGGGCCGCCATCGAAGCCTTCGACTTCAAGCCCAAGAACGGAGACAACTCTCCCGCGGTGATCTTCGACGAACTGCTCGCCGCGACCACGGAAGCCATTCAAAACCACAATGAAGCCGAAATCGTTAAGAACCTCTTCCTCATCTACAAAGCAGTCAAGCGCGGCGCCAACTAAACCGCCGCCCACAGCCGAGCCGGCATACCTGCTGCGGTTCACCGAGCAGGAAAAGCGCATCGTCCTCGCGAAGTACTCCGATTACATGCAGGCCCTGCAGCTCATCGCGGATCTGCACGGGATCACGGGCCCGGTCGTGATTGCGCCCGATGGCTCGGGATTCCTGCGGCCGGATGCTTCGCGGCTCAGCCCCGCGGATCAGAAAGGGTAACCCATGGCCAACAGCAGAACGCAGTACCTCGAAGCCGCCTTCCTCAACAAGGTCCTCAAGGACACAGATTTCACAGTGCCCGGTGTGTTCATCGGCCTCAAGGTGGGAGCGACCGAAGTCGCCGGTAACGGCTACGCCCGTCAGCAGATCACGGCATCGAACTGGAGCGCTCCAGCCGACGATGGCGCGGGCGGTATGGAAAGCCACAACACCATCGACATCTTCTTTCCGCAAGCAAGCGGCGGAGCGTGGGGCTTGGTCGACGGCTTCCTGCTTGCCGACGCGGTCACCGGCGGGAACCGGCTGTACGAGGACGTCCTGTCCGTCTCGAAGCAGATCGACGATCTCGATCAGTTCAAGATCAATGCCGGCGACTTGGTGGTGCATGAGCGCTAGTATGCGGTGCCTTCTCCTTCTTCTTATGGCCGGGCTCGCGCTCGCGCAGACGGCCCGCTTCCCTGGTGCGGTCGCGACTGACCAGGACCTGCTCACGGCGATAGACAATGCCTTCTCGCAGCTCACGGCCCCGGTTCCGGACACGACGGCGCTCACGATCAGCGTGAACAGCGGAGCCTCATTCGCCGGCAAGGCGAACTTTTCGGTCACGATCGAGAGCGAGCAGTTGCTCATCTGTTCTGTCAGCGGCAACACGCTGAACGTCTGCCCGGGTGGCCGCGGGTTCGCCGGTACGACAGCCGCGGCACATCCGGCGGGCGTCGCTGTGCGCGGGAACAGCACGGCGTGGCACCACAATGCTCAGAGCGCGGAGCTCAAAGCGGTCGAAGGGGCACTCGGGCCGAATCTCGCCAACGTCGAGAAGCCATTGACGTTTTCATCGCCGCTCTCCCGGTCCTCGAACGCGATCACGTGCCCGCTGTGCGTCGTCACGAGCGGGAGCTACAGCGACCCCGCCTGGCTGACCCTCTCGAAGGCGAAGGTCGGACTGGGCGCAGTCGAGAACACCGCGCTCTCCACCTGGCCCGGCAGCACCAATCTGACTCCGCTCGGGGCGCTGCCGAGCCTCACGACTGTGAACACACCCGGCAATGGCCAGTACACCTTGAAGAACGGCGCGGCGGACCGCTGGAAGTTGGGCCTCGATGGCGCAGAGACCGGCTCGAATGCCGGGAGCGAACTGGGCTTCTGGGGCTACGCGGACGACGGCACATTCCTCGGCCGCTGGCTGGCGCTCAGCCGCACCGGAACCGCCACGTTCTATGGCGGCTTGCAGTGGGGAAACGACAACGCCTGGGACATCGGTCTTTCGAGCGCAAGCCGGCCACGCAATCTCTACCTGGCAAACCAACTTGTTGCACAAG
>JAEYOU010000182.1 GCA_023411405.1 Pseudomonadota bacterium
CCGTGCGGGCGGCCTCCGGGCGGGCCGCCTGGCGGCTCCCGCGCGGGCCGGCGCTCGACCTGCGCGCGCCGGAGCGGATCGACCGGCGATTCGTCTTCTCGCCCTTCTCCCGCGCCGCGGCCGTCTCGCGGCCGACGAGCTTGTTGAAGTTCGACCTCTGCCCGTCCGCCGTCTCCTCCTCGTACACGAACGCCAGGTTCGCCTCGTCGAACTTCTTGAACCAGTCGTCCCAGGAGACCTCCTGCAGCTTCCCCTCGCCGCCGAAGCCGGGGAAGTCGATGCGGATGATGCCTACATCGTCCCCCTTCGCCGTCGAGGCGACCTCGGCCGGCTTGCCACCGCGCTCCTCCGCCCAGGTGCGGATGGTGTCGTGATCGGTGGTGGTGATGGATCGCGCCATGTCGTGCTCCTCCTCGAGCGCTCACCTTGCGCACGACGGGTGCCGAGCGAAAGCCCGAGCGAGTGGAGTGATCGTGTCGGAGCGAGGCGCGCGCGAAACCTGCGCCGTGCCACGACGAGGGCGGCCGCCCTTGCCCCCGAGGCGCCCGCATGCAAGGCTCCTGGCCACGGGGCGCGGGTTCGGTGCGCCGCACAGGAGAGCACGTTGGGACACCCGGACGGCGGGGCGGAATCGCTGCTCGACGAGGCCATCGCCGATCTGCTCGCCCGCGGCGAGGTCGAGTTCCCGCCGTACCCCGCGATCAGCCTCCGCATCGCGTCCCTGGTGAGGGGCGGCGACTTCGGCCTCGACGAGCTCGCGCGGCTCGTCACCTCGGATCAGGCGCTCGCCGCCGATCTCCTGCGCGTCGCCAACTCCGCCGTGTACGCACAGGGGCAGCCGACGGCCTCGATCCCGCAGGCGGTGGCGCGCGTCGGCGCGGCCGAGCTCTCGCGGATCGCGCTCGCGTCGGCGCTGGGCGCCACGGCCCTCGCCAAGGGGCCCCTCGCCGTCCTGCGCCGGCGGACCTGGCGCGACGCGCTCTCCTCGGCGCTCCTCTGCCGGGAGCTCGCCCGGGTCCGCGGGCTCGCGGCCGACGACGCGTTCACGTGCGGCCTCCTCCACGACTTCGGCCGGGTCATCGCCATCGGCGCCATCGAGCGGATCTCCGCCGGCGGCGGTCTTGCCCGGGCACGGTCCCAGCCCATGCCGGCCGACTTCTGGGACGCCGTGGTGGACCGGCACCACGTCGCGCTGGGCGTGACCCTCGCCGCGCGCTGGGAGCTCCCGGAGGTGGTGGCGGACGCCATCGCGCTGCACCACGACGACGAGCTCGACGACGCGGCGTCGCCCGACCTCCTGGACGTGGTACAGATCGTGGACCCGCTCGTGCAGCTCCTGCGCGATCGCTCGTTCCTCCAGGCCGGACTGGAGGCGGTGTCCGCCCTGTCCGAGGCCGACGGCGACGCGCTGCGGCGGACGCTGCGATCGCTGCCCGGGTTCCTGGCGTCCTTCGAGCGCGAGCCCGGGGGCGGCGTCTCGGCCCTGCTCGAGCCGCCCCCGCGCCCCGCGCCCTCGTCGCGGCCCGAGGACGCGCGGGTGCGGTTCCGGATCGCCGGGCAGGAGTACCAGGCCACCGGCTTCGGTCCCCACCAGCTCTTCCTCCGCGGGCCGGTGCCGGTGCCGGAGGAGGCGCTGCTCGAGCTCGAGGCCCTGCACGCGCCCGGGCTCGCCTTCCACGCGCGCGTGCTCCTGTGCTGGCCCGAGGGGGGCCAGTTCGGAGCGCTGCTCATGCCGTTCGCCCTGACCGGGCCGGCGCTCCTGCACTGGCAGGGGCTGGTGCCGGCCGGCGGGGCTGCGTAACTCCATCGAGCTCGACGCTTCGGCGCTGCTCCAGGCGCCGGATCCTCGCACCGTGCACGCCGCGGCCGCCCTCGCCACCCTCGCCGGGGCCTTCCTCGGCTGCCTGGTCCTCGTCCGGGCCGTCCGCTCGCGCCCGGCCGCGCTCGCGGCGCCGCTCGCCCTCGCGCTGCTCGTCTGCCTCGAGACGGCGATCCTGCGCGGGCTCTCTGCCGTCCACGCCGTCGCCGCCGTGCCCGTCGCGTGCGCGAACCTCGCGCTCCTCGGCGCAGGGTTGCTCGTGGCCTGGCGCGTGCCGCGGTCGCGCCCGCGCGTCCCGCGCCTCGCCGGCGTGCGGTGGTGGGTGGTCGGACCGCTCGGTCTCCTCTTCGCGCTCGCCGCCACCTCGGCGCTCGCGTACCTGCCCAACAACTGGGACAGCATGACGTACCACCTCGCCCGGGTCGCCCACTGGATCCAGCGCCGCTCGGTCGAGCCGTATCCGACCGGCATCGCCCGGCAGAACGTCCTCACCCCGGGTGCGGAGTATCTCCTCCTGGTGCTGCAGTCGATCGGTCGGACCGACCGGCTCGCGGCGCTCGTGCAGCTCGGGTCGTGGCTCGCGCTCGTCGCGGCGACGGTTCCCCTCGGGCGCCTCTTCGGCGTCCCTCGGGCCGTGGCCAGGGCCGGGGCGCTCGTCGTCGGCGCCGCGCCGATGGCCGTGCTCCAGGCGTCGAGCACGCAGAACGATCTGGTCGCCGCCGCCATGGCCGCGGCGCTCACCGCCGCCGCCGTGCCGTTCCTCCATCGCCGGCGACGCTGGCGCGCCGGCGACCTGATCCTCCTCGTCGTCGCCCTCGCGGGCGCCGTGCTCGTGAAGCCGACGGCCGTCCTGGTGACGGCGCCGCTGCTGGTCTGGGCAGGCCTCGCCTTCGCACGGACCGCCCTGGCCGGAGGCCACCGGACGCTCCGGGACGCGGCGCCCGCGGTCGTGCTCGCCCTGCTCCTCGCGGCGCCGCTCGCCGTCGCCGCGCGCGCGGGGAGCGAGGAGACGCGCCCGTACGTGTACCAGGGGGTGTCGCGCGCAGACCTCCTCGATCGCGCGCGGAACGCGATCCGCGGCCTGCTGCGGAACCTCCCGATCTCCGAGGGTGCCGGGCAGCTCGTCGCGCCGCCACGGACCGTCGGGTGCGAGGTGCCGGGCCAGCTCTGCCTCACGGCCAACCGCTGGCCGCACGAGGACGTGGCCGGGAACCCGGTCCTCGCCGCGCTGGCCCTCCTCGCGGCCGGCTGCGCCGCGGCGCGGTGGCCCTCCCTCTCCGGCCGCGTCCGGCTCGGCGCGGCGGCGCTCGTCCTAGGCTGGCTCGTCTTCCACGCGGTGCTGCGCGACAACGTCTGGATCCCGCGGCTCCAGCTCCCGGCCGCCGTGCTCGCGGCGCTCGCGCTCGGCGCGATCCCATGGCGATCGCCGGGTCCCGCGCGCACCCTCGCCCTCGCCGCCCTGGGCGCGCTCGCGTTCACGCACGGTGTGTACGCCGCCCTGCTCGACGGGCGCCGCCCCCTCCGGCGCTGGGAGGAGCTCCGCCAGGGCGGCGCGCCCGCGGCGTACTACATCGGTGGCCCGGCCGGGGTCGGCCCCGTCCACGCGCAGGCGCTCGAGCGGCTCTCCCGCGCTGGTTGCCGGCGGCTCGGGCTGCACATCGGCGGCGACAGCTACGACTACCCGATCACCTGGCGAGCGATGCAGCACGGCGTCGAGGTGCGGCACGTCCTCGGCCCGGACGGCTGGCCATGCGCCGTGTTCAGCGATCGGGGGGAGCCGCCGCCGCGGCCGGACCGGGCGCCGTGGAGCGCGACCGGGGTTCCTGGGTACTTCGAGGTCGGGGCGGCGCCCTGACGAGGTGGAGATCCTCGAGCCAGACGTCGGGGAGGGCGCCGCCGCGCGCGGCGCCGAGGAGGCTGCGGAGCGATCCAGCGCCCGGGCCGGACGTCGACGCCGAGAGCTCCAGCCGGAGCAGCGGTGCGGCACCCGGGAAGTCCGCGTCCAGCGCGATCACGCGCGTCCGGTGGGGCCAGCCGCCCTCGAGCCACTCCTCGCCGAGCGCCTGGTGGCCCGCGCGGAGCCGGAGCAGGGCACGCCCGCGTCCGCAGCGAAGCCGGAGCGCGACGCGATAGCGGCCGGGCGACAGGATCGGAAGCCGCACGACGGCGCGTCCTTCGACGCGGAAGGCGGGTGCGTCACGGCAGGACGCCGTGTCCCGCTCGCCCACCTCGACGGGCGCGGCGAGGTGGGCTTCTCCGCCGACCTCGGCGAACCCGCCTCCCGGGAAGCGCTCGAGCCGGAGGACGCGCCGCGGATCCCCCGCCGCCAGCACGGCCTCGGGCGGCTCCGGGACGTCCTCGGCGAGGACGCGGTCGACCTCGGCGTAGTACGCGGCCGAGTCCCCGCTGGCCTGACCGCTCCGCTGGGTCCAGATCGCGAGCGGGGTCGAGAGCATCGCCAGCTCGTCGGTGCGCGCGAAGCGCCGCCAGAGGTCGTAGTCGCCGGCGAGCCGGAGGTCCCGGCGCAGGCCGCCCGCCTCGAGGTGGAGCGAGGCGCGCCAGAACGTCCCCTCCTGCATGACGAACGGGAGCGCCCGGCCGTCGTGCAGCCCGGCGCGGAGCTCCCGGCGGGCGTAGCCGGGCACGCGCCAGGGCGTGAACCAGGCGCCGCCCGCGTCGGCCACCTGCGGGGTCCCGGTCACCCACCGGAGCGCGGGGAGCTGCGTCATGGCCGCCTGCACGGTGGCGAGCGCTCCCGGGACGAGGACGTCGTCGCTCCCGAGCCAGGTGAGCACCTCGTCGGGCCCGGGCGCACACGCGTCCAGCGCGCACGCGACGGCGTCGTAGATGCCGGCATCGCGGCGCGACGCTACCGTGACGCGCCGCCGCTCGGCGTCGGGGAGCTCGCCTCGCTCGACCCGGCGCCGCCACCGCTCCACGACCTCCAGCGTCCCGTCGGTCGAGCCACCATCCTGCACGTGCACGCGGAGGTCGAACGGGCCGGGCTGGAGCTCGAGGAGCCCGGCCAGGGCCCGCCCGACGTGCGCCGCGGCCTGGCGGGCGGGGATCACCACGAGGAACGAGGTCGGGGGTCCGTTCACGCGCGCGACTCGATCTCCAGGGTGCGCAGCGCGACCCCGAGGCGCCGGCGGTCCGTCCCCTCGCCGCGTTCGCGCGGCGAGGCCGGCGCGGGGATCTCGAGCTCGATGCGCGTGAGCGGCGCCCGGTTGAAGCGCTCGAGGTGGACGGAGACCCGCTGCTCGCCTGCGGCGAGGGAATGCCGGTACTGCCGGTTCCCGATGCGGACGACGAGGTTCTGGCCCACGTTGGGTCCGTAGGCCTGCT
The DNA here is from genome assembly GCA_023411405.1 of Pseudomonadota bacterium. GTDB lineage: Bacteria > Myxococcota > Myxococcia > Myxococcales > Anaeromyxobacteraceae > Anaeromyxobacter. Next base: position 5,165 of record JAEYOU010000182.1, read on the forward strand.
TGATGCGCAGCGTGATCCAGCGGGGCCGCTGGATCGGCTCCTGGAGATCGATGATCGCGCGCGCTCCGTCGGTCCACCGCCCCCAGCCCTCGCCCGGCGAGAACCCGGCGATGGAGCGCACCCTCGTCTCCAGCTCGGCGCCACCGAGCGGGAGCAGCGTCTTCGCCAGGCGACGCGCCCGTCGGAGCCAGCCCCGCGCCTCGAGCCAGCCCCGGAGGCGCCGCCCGAGGATGGCCCGCGCCTCGCGGCGGAGCAGCGCCCGCGCGAGCAACGGCCACGTCGCCATCTCGGAGAGGAGGTCCCGGCGGAGATCCGCGGCCATCGCGGCGAACGCCTCCTTCACCGCGGCGGGGCGCTCCGTGTACGCGAGGGCGATGCGGCGCCACTCCGCGAAGCAGCGGGCGCGGTTCTGCCAGGACAGGCCTCCGCCGACGTACGTCGCGATCACGGAGTTCGTGTGGTGGAAGCGCGCGCCCCGGCAGGCGAGCCGATAGAGCAGGTCGTGATCCGCGGCGATGTGTAGCTCGGGGCGGTAGGGATGCCGGCGCAGGAGCTCGGTCCGCGTGAGCGTCGCCTGGTGGCCCGGCACCATGGAGAGCCAGCGCCAGCCCACCTCGCCGCGCCGCAGGAGCGCCCAGGTCTCCTCGAACGCGGCCGCGCGGTGGAGCTCCTCGTGGCCGTCCACGTGCCGGTAGACGTGGTGCCCGAACACGACGTCCGCGTCGGGCGGTACCCCCTCGAGCGCCTGCGCGAGCGCCTCCGTCGTCCGGAACGCGTCCCCCGCGTTCATGAACAGGAGGAACCGGCCCCGGGCGAGGGTCGCGGCGGTGTTCATCGCCGCGTACGGCCCGGCGTCGGGCGCGGAGCGCCAGTACTCGAGCACCGGGTCGGACGCGCGCAGGATCTCGACCGTCCCGTCGTCGGACGCACCGTCGAGGACGATGATCTCGCGGTCCGTCCAGGTCTGCCGGACGACGCTGGCCAGCGTCGGTCGGAGCGTCGCCGCGGCGTTCCGGGTCACGATCGCGATCGTGACGGCCGGTGCGGGAGCGGCGCCAGCCCTGCGCAGGCGTGCTCCACCCTCCGGCGCGCGCGCGCGCGCGGCACGCC
>JAEYOU010000235.1 GCA_023411405.1 Pseudomonadota bacterium
GGAGGAACCGCGTCGGTCCGAGCTGCAGGACGAGCCACCCGGCGCCCGCGGCGGCGCCGAGGACCAGCGTCCGCCGGAGGTCGCCGGCGAAGATGTGGAGCCCCGCCGCCCGGCACGCGAGCCCGAGCACGACGTACCGGGGCAGGTCGGCCAGGGCCACGGCCACGACGGCGGCCTCGAACCCGAGCCGCCAGAGCGCGAGCGGCACCACCCCCACGACCCAGACCACGCGCACCGCGTTGGCCGCCGCGAGCCACTTCACCTGGCCGCCGGCCAGCACCACCGAGGCGGTCAGGTGCACGAGCGACGTCCCCCAGATGCCCAGCGCGAGGAGGCGCAGCATCCACATCGCCTCGGCGTAGCGGTCGTCGTAGAGGAGCTGGACCGCGTACGGCCCCGCGAAGAACAGGAACAGGGCCGCCGAGCCGCCCAGCAGCGCGACGGCGGCGCTCGCGTTCCTCCAGGCGGCGTTCACGTCGGCGCTCGTGCGGCGCAGCTCGGAGAACAGGGGGAAGACGATCTTGAAGGCGAGGCTGGAGACGAGCGTGCCCGGGATCTCGCAGAGCATCACGGCGATGTTGTAGACGCCGAGCCGGGCCATCGGGAGGACGGAGCCGAACACCAGCCGATCGCCTTGCTGCGCCAGGAACGTGACCACCGAGCTGACGAAGACCCACTTGCCGAAGTGGAGGAGGCCCGAGGCCGCGCTCCGCTCCCACCGCAGGCGGTTCCCGGGGCCCGGGAAGAGCACGTTGCTGAGGAGGAGCCGGATCGCGCCGCCGACCGCCACCCCGGCCACGAGGGCCCAGACGCTCCGCGTGAACCAGGCCGCCGCGATCATCACCAGCGACGCCGTGAGCTGGATGACCAGCTCGACGACATGGAGGCGCACCATGCGCAGCTCGCGGTTGGCGACGAAGAGCTTCGTCGAGACGAAGCCGTCGGCCAGGGTCGTCAGGCCGGCCACCGGGATCATCCAGGCCAGCGCCGGCTCGCCGTACGCCGCCGCGTAGGGCCGGGCGATCGCGGCCATCACGAGGAACAGCACGAGCCCGCGGACGACCTGCAGCGTCCAGGCGGTGTCGAGGAAGGCGCGGTCGGAGCGCGGGTTCTGGACGACGGACGTCCCGATGCCCAGGTCGGAGAAGAGCTGGATGCCGCCCAGGAAGACGTTCACCAGCAGCATGAGCCCGAAGGCCGCCGGGAACAGGAGGTGGGCGAGGACCAGGTTGGAGCCGAACTTCACGGCGAGCGTCGCCGCGTAGCCGAGGGTCACCACGAGCGAGCCGCTCGCGGCGCGGCGGCCCAGCGGCGCGGGGGCGGGCTCGGCCGCCTCGTCGTCGGGGGCCGGGGTCGCGGCGTCGTGGCCGGCGACGCTCAGAGCGTGACCCTCCTGCCGGTCTGGTGCGAGCGCACCAGCGCGTGCTCGATGCGCATCACCTCGAGCCCGTCCTCGCCGCTGGTGGGCAGGGGCGCGCCCTGGAGGTAGCTCTCGTAGAACGCCTCGATCGAGCGCTGGAACGAGAGTGCGAAGCCGCCCGGCGCGTCGCCCCGGGCGAGCCGGAGGTCGACCTTCTTCCGGGTCGAGGCGGTGAGCGAGCCGAGCGCGTCGTCGTAGAGGATCCCGCTCAGGGTGACGGTCCCCTCCTGGAACACGGCGTCGACGGAGAGCAGCATGCCGTCGGCGTAGAGCAGCTCCGAGCTGGCGACGCTCACGCCCACGCCCTCCCGCGTCTCCAGGGTGGCCATCGCGTAGACCGAGGGGATGTAGAGCATCTCGTGCGCGTACGGGTTCCACGCGGTGAGCCCGCGCACGGCCGGATCGTCGAGGTACGTGGCCGACACGCTCGCCACGGGCCCGGCCAGGTAGCGGGCCAGGTCGAGCGCGTGGTGGTACGCGCTGGAGTGGGCCATGATCCGCAGCATGCGGAGCGGCCCGAGCGCGCCGGCGTCGCGCAGCGCGCGGATCTTCCGGATCCCGGGCATGAACCGCCAGTTGTAGTTGATCCCCAGCACGCGCCCCTTCTCGCCGGCGATCCGGACCATCTCCTCGCCGCTGGCGAGGCTCTCGGCGAGGATCTTCTCGCAGAAGACGTCCGCGCCCGCCTCGAACGCGGCCAGCGTCGTGTCGCGGTGCTGCCACTCGCGGGTGCAGTTGATGACCAGCTCGGGCCGGGTCTCCCGGAGGAGCGCGGCGGCGTCGGTGAAGGAGGGGCACCGGAGCTGGCCGGCGAGCTTCTCGGCGCGCTCCGGCCGGACGTCGCACACGCCGACGACGTTCACCCCGGGCAGGCGGGCGAAGCCGGGCCCGTGGTTCATGCCCCCCGTGTAGCCGCAGCCCAGGATGGCCACCCGCTTCGTCGGCCCGGCGTACTGCGCCGCGCGCGCGGAGCGGCGCGGAGAGACGGCGCTGTTGGGGCGCCCCACCTTCCAGTAGCGCTGCCACCCGGCCTGGTAGCGGATCTCCCGGTACGGCACCCAGTTCCGGAGCACGTGCCGCGCCGCCCGCACCGGCGGCCGCAGCACGAGCTTGAGGCGCGGGTGCATGACGACGAAGTCCTTCGGGTGCTTCGCGATCCACCCGAGGTAGTCGTACGCGCGGTACCAGCCCTGCTGGTGCTTGCGGTGGGAGAAGGGGAGCGGCTCGCCGCGCGAGACACGCCGCAGGTGGTCCCGCGCGAACGAGAGCTCCCGCTCGATCGTCGCCTGCGTGCCGCCCTCGTACTCGAGCTCGAACGAGAGGTCGCCCTCGTACCCGCGCTGCTGCAGCGCCTGCAGGAACGGTCCGTACGCGCAGTCTCCCTTCCCCGGCGTGACCGTGATCTCGCCGCGGACGGTGTCGCGGAGGTGGACGTGCGCGACCTCCGCGCCCAGCTCGGCCAGCGCGTCGCCCAGCGGGCGGCGGTGCCCGCGCTGGACGTGGCTCGTGTCGAAGGTGCAGGCCACGCGCGGATCGCCCACGAGCGCGAACAGCCGGCGCGCCTGCGCCACGTCCTCGGCCAGCGTGCGGACGTGGGGCGCCTCGACGGCGAGCCGCACCCCGGCTTCCTCCGCGGGGCCGAGCAGCGCGCGCACCCGCTCCGCGACCACGCGGGCGGCGGCCTCCCACGACTCCGGCGGCGGCTTCGCTCCGGGCGGGATGGTGAGCACGCGGACGCCGAGGCTCCGGCACAGCGAGAGGGCCGCCTCGATCCGGGCCTCGACCTCGTCGAACTCGGGGCCCGCCATGTCGCCGGGGTGGAGGTTCACGGACGAGATCGTGAGCCCGCGCCGGGCGACGGCCTGCGCCAGCGCCGCGCGGCCCGCGTCGGTGAGCCGGAGGAGGTCCACGTGATCGCAGTGGCCGGGCACGATGCCGAGGTCGATCCGCCGGAACCCGTGCGCCACGACGCGATCCAGCGCGCCCTCGAGGTCCCAGAGGTGGAACGTGAGGAGGGAGCAGCCGATCCGCTCGAGCCACTCGCCTCCGCGCGACGACTCCACCGCCGCCGCCCGGGCAGCAACCGTCTGGACCATGTGCCCCTCCATGCGCCGGGCGGACCCCGGCCGCTGCTCGGCGCCGCCGAGCTGGATCGAGCCCGGTGCCTTACCCCGCCCGCTGCGACGCTTGAAGTCGTATGCTCGGGCGAACCCCGGAAGGGTAAGAGTTTCCGCGCCAATCCGCCGCGAGCAGCCGCGGAGCCCCGGAACGGTTGCCGCCGAATGGCGCTCCCCCGCGGACGGGACAGCCGCGCGAAAGCGTCGCCTTTCGGTCGCTGCGTTCGCCGCCTAGGATACGCGGGCCATGACGATCGAAGCCGAGGTCGCGAAGCCTGCGCCGTCGCCGGCGCCCGCTGCGCTCGAGCACGCCTTCTACTTCCGGAGCGGCGGCCGCCGGCTCTTCGCCACGTTGCACGAGCCCGCCGCGGGCGCGGCGCGCGCCGGCGGGTGGCTGTTCTGCTCGCCGTTCGGAGAGGAGCGCGGCTTCTCGCAGCGCATGGCGGTGGAGTGGGCGCGCGCGCTCTGCGCCGAGGGCCACTGGGTCCTCCGGTTCGACTACCGGGGCTACGGCGACAGCGAGGGCTGGTTCGAGGAGGTCACCGCGGAGGACCACGTCGCGGACATCCTCGAGGCGCGCGCGGAGCTGGAGCGGCGCGCGGGCGTGCCCTGCCGCGGGTTCTGGGGGCTGCGCCTCGGCGGCACGCTCGCGGCGGTGGCCGCGGCCCGCGCCGGCCTGGACGTGGCGCTGGCGCTCTGGGAGCCGGTGGTGAACGGCGAGCGGTACATGGACTCCCTCCTGCGCGCCACGATGGTGAAGGAGATGTCCAACACCGGCCGGGCCCCGCGGACCCGCGACCAGCTCAAGGCGCACATGGCCGCCGGCGGGACGGTGAACGTCGAGGGGCACGAGCTGACCGACGCCGCGTTCCGGTCGATCGCCGGCCTCGACCTCGCGACGCTGGGCCCCGCGCGCGGGCCCTCGCTCGTGGTGCAGCTCGCGAAGCGGCCCGGGGCGGCGCCGCGCGGGGAGCTCGCCGAGCTGTGCGCGCGGCTCGGCGC
>JAEYOU010000380.1 GCA_023411405.1 Pseudomonadota bacterium
CCTCGGCGACGATCCCGGCCGAGGACGCGCCCGGCTACGCGCTCGCCCTCGCGCTCGCGCTCCACGGCCACCAGGGGGCGCGCGCGCCGCGGCTCAACCTGCGCCGCGGGGAGCACGCGTACACGCGCGACTTCGAGCACCTCCGGGGCCGCGTCGCGAAGCTCGCCTGGGCGGCGGCCGCCGTGGTGCTGCTCGCGGTCGCCTCGGCCGGCGTGAAGGTGTTCGCCCTCTCGCGCCAGCAGGCGCTGCTCGACCGCTCGCGGTGCGAGGCGGAGCAGAAGCTCCTCGGCAAGTGCTACCCGAGCTACGAGGAGGCCGAGTCCGTCCTCAAGGGCCGGGGCGCGGGCGGCGGCGCGCTCCCCAAGGCGAGCGCGGTGGACCTCCTCGTCGAGGTGGCGAACCGGATCCCCGCGGACGTCGCGGTCAAGTTCGACAAGATCGACGTGGCCCGCGAGAAGCTCCACCTCGAGGGCAGCACCGAGAGCGCCGAGAACGTCGACCGCATGGTCAACGCCCTCAAGTCGTCGACGTGCTTCCAGGACGCCAAGCCCGGCGCCTCGCGGCGCCGCGCCGACGGCAAGTTCGAGTTCTCCATCGACTCGGGGCTCACCTGCCTCGAGGCCGGAACCCAGCCCGCCGGGGCTGGGAGGGGGTGAGACATGGAACCGATCCTGCGCCGGCTCCGGCAGCTCCGCGGCGACCTCGCCGCCTGGATGGGCAAGCTCTCGCAGCGCGAGCGGATCATGGTCTCGGGCGCCGCCGCGGCGGTGTTCGTGTTCGTGACCTCCCTCACCTCGTTCTCGATCTCGAGCAACATCACCGATCGTGAGCAGCGGATCGAGAACCTGACCCGGCACCTCACCACCCTCTCCAAGGCCGCCGTCGGCTTCCGCGAGCGGCAGGCGGAGCGGCAGGCGCTGGAGCAGCGGCTCAAGGGGCCGCCGGTCCAGCTCCTGAGCTACATCTCGCAGCAGGGGGCGCAGCAGCAGATCCAGGTGGGGGATCTCCGCCCCGCCCCGGTCCCCGACGCGCCGCAGGGGCTCACCGAGGAGGCGGTGGAGGTGAACATCGCGCGCGTCGAGCTCGCCAAGCTCACCCGTTTCCTGCAGGCGCTCGAGCGCGGCCAGGGGGTCGTCCGGGTCCGCCGGCTGCGGCTCACGACCCGCAGCGACGACCCGCGCCAGGTGGACGCGACGTTCACCGTGTCCGCCTACGGGATGAAGAGCTGACGGAGGCCTCATGGCGCCCGCCTGGATCAAGAACCGGACGAACCTGCTCTACGGCCTCTTCACGGCCGTCGCGTTCCTGCTCGCGCTCCGCTGGACGTTCCCGTCCGAGGCGGTCAAGGAGCGGCTCATCTACGAGGCGGGCGCGGCCGGCTGGCAGATCGACGTCCAGGAGGTCCGCTTCGGCGGCCTGCTCGGCGTGCGCATGGAGGGCGTGACCCTCACCGACGCCGCCGGCCTCAGGATGCCGGTGGACGAGCTCGACGCCTCGCTCCGCGTGCTCCCGCTGCTCGTCGGGAAGCGGACCCTCGACTTCCGGGCCGCGCTCTACGGCGGGACCGTGGAGGGCGAGGCCGACCTCTCGGGCGCGACGCGCGACCTCGCCGTCCGCGTGGACGGCGTGAACCTCATGCCGATCCTCCCGCTCCGCAAGGCGAGCGGCATCGACTTCGTCGGCGTGGTGAACGGCAGCGTCGACCTGACGTACCCGAGCGCCAACCCCGAGAAGGCCACCGGCACGATCGACCTCGCGGTCGAGAAGGGCGGCGTCGCGGGCGGGACGGTGCCCGTCCCCGGCTTCCAGGATGGGTTCACCCTGTTCCCCATCACGCTCGGGACGGTCACGGTCGCGGGCACGGCGAAGGACGGCGTGCTGGACCTGAACCGGCTCGGCGCGTCGGGGGGCGACGTCGAGCTCGAGGGCGAGGCGGTCAAGGTGATGCTCCAGCCGCGGATCGCCTACTCGCCCATCGGCGGCCGCGCGCGGATCCGGTTCCAGCCGGCGCTCTGGCAGAAGCCCGCGGCGTCCAGCAAGAAGCCGGTGTTCGAGGCGATGATGATGAACGCCCGCACCCCGAACGGCGCCTACCAGTACCAGCTCTTCGGCTCGCTCGCCCTGCCCCGCCTCGCGGCGGCGCCGAGCGGGAACGAGGCGCCGCCGAACCTGCCGCCGCCCGGAGGGCCGACGCGGGGGCGGTGACCCGTGAACGAGCCCGAGCCGGTGCGGCCGCTCACCCTGAGCCTGTCGAAGGGTGAGCGGGTGTCGGCGCTCAGACCCTGAACCGATTGACCCGCTCCGAGAGCGCGCGGGCCCGCGAGCCGATCTGATCGGCCACGCCGGACAGGCCGTGCACCGCGGACTCGTGCTCGCCCGCGGTGTGCGACAGGGCCTCGAGCGCCTTCTTCAGCCCCTGGGTGGCGGCGTTGTGGTTCTCCACCGCCTGCGTGATCTCCTGGATCATGTTCTCGAGGCGGGCGACGTTCTCGAGCTGGCGGCGGCTCAGCCCGACCTGATCCTCGAGCGTACGCGCCACCCGGTCCGCCATCCCGGTGACGCCGCGCGAGACCGAGTGGACCCCGCCCACGCTCCGGCCGACGAGCTGCACGGCGGAGGCGACCGCGCGCGAGCCCTCGGCGACCATCTCGACGAGGTTCGCCACCTCCCGCGTGGAGGCGGCGTGCGCCTGGACCGCGGTGCGGATGGCGGCGGCGGTGTCGCGCCCGTGCGCCGTGGACCGGCGGATCTCGGAGAGCGCCTCGACCGAGTTGCGGGCGAGCTGCACGCCCTCGACCGCCAGCGCGTCGCCGCGGTCGATGAGCGAGGCCGTGCCCTCCACGTCCTCGCGCACCGCGTGGATGATGTCGCCGATCGACTTCGTGGACCGGGCGATCTGGGCCGCCAGCTCGCGGATCTGGTCGGCGACCACGGCGAAGGCCTTGCCGTGCTCGCCCGCCTGCGAGGCGATGATCGACGCGTTGAGCGAGAGGAGGTTGGTGCGGCCGGCGACCTCCGAGATGAAGTCCACCACCTGGTCGATGTCGTCCGACCGGCGGCCGAGGGCGGCGATCCGGCTGTGGGCGTCCGCCACGGCGCCGCGCAGCGTCTCGATCCCGTGGACCGTGCCCTCCATCACCATCCCCGCGCGCTCCGCCGCCTCCGCCACCGCCGACGCGGTGGCCTCGCTCTCCGTCGCGGCCCGCTCCAGCCCCGCCACCGACGCCTTCACCTCGGCGAGCGTCCCGCCCGACCGCGCCCCCAGGTTCTCGAGCGCGGTGAGCCGGGCCTCCGCGTCGCGCCCGGCGGAGCCGAGGCTCTCCACCTCGCCGAGCGCTCCGGTCATGCCGCGCTCGAGCTCGCCCGCCTTGCGCTGGACCTCCTCGAACGCCTGGGCCATCTCGCCCATCGCCCGGCTCGTGGCCGAGACGTAGTCCGCGAGCCCGCCCACGCCGCGGGCGACCTGGGCCACCGAGCTCTCCATCGCCTGCACCGCAGACTGCACCGCGCGCACGCCCTCGTGCTGCTCGAGCGCGCCCCGCCGGACGCGCTCGCCGATCGCGCCCGCCTCGATCGCCCCCGCGGAGACGTTCTCGCTCGCGGTCTGCACCTCGCGCACGAGGCCGGTGAGCCCCTGCGCCATCCGGCGGAACTGCGCCGCGAGCCGCCCCACCTCGTCGGCCGAGACCGACGCCGGGCTGGCCGTGAGGTCGCCCTCCGCGATCCGGTCCGCGGCCGTGCCCAGCTCGCGGAAGGGGACCGTGAGCGCCACGGCGGCGAGCCAGGCCAGCAGGCCCGCGCCGAGGAACGCCACGACCGCGGCGAGCAGGAGCGACCGCCAGAACGACGGCAGCCGGGCGAGGACCTCCTCCTCCTGCAGGTGGATCTCGGCGAGCCCGCCGGCGAACGCGCGCGTGACCACGAAGCCCTGGGTGGTCATGGAGATGCCGAGGCGTGCCGGCTTCCCCGGCGGGCGGTCGGACAGGCCGCCGGCGAGGGCGAGCACCTCCCCCTCCGCCGTCACGAGCGCCACCCTCCCGCCCGTGTCGCGGGCCAGCACCAGCGCGACCTCGGCCGGCGGGCGGCTCCCGGGCCGGCCCAGGGCCGCGTCGGCGAGCTGGACCGTCGCGCGCGCGGTCTCCTGCACGACGGCGTCCCGGTGCTGGAGGTAGGCGACCGACGCGACGAGCAGCACGGCGATGCCGTTCATGCCGATGCCGAGCGTGAGGATCTTGGCCCGCATGCTCCCCGCCGGGCGGTCGTCGGTGGCGAGCTCGAGCCGCGCGACCAGCGCCGGCAACCCCGCGGCGAGGACCGAGTACCCGACCATCGCGGCGAGGAGCGCCATGCCGAAGCCGAGCGAGAAGGCGGCCACCGCGACGTCCGGAGGGAGGCGCAGGCCCAAGAACGCATAGATCACGGTCAGCGCCGTCCCGACCGACCCCGCGGCGAGGAGGAGCCGGGCGACGACGTCGGGGAGGCGCATCGCGTTGGCGACGGCGGCGCGGGCGAGCCCGAGATCGATCGGGCCGGCGGGCGCGTCGAGCGCCTTCGCGAAGGTGGCGCCGAAGAAGCGCAGCCCGAGGAACAGGCCGGCGGTCAGCAGCGCCCAGCAGCCGAAGGCCCCCAGGGCGATCGCGCTGCCCTGCCCCGGCTCGAGCGCGAGCGCGCCGCGGATCATGAGGACGCCGAAGAGGAACACGACGGCTTCGGCGAGGGAGGCTCTGCGGGCGAGGGAGTGGAGGTGGCGCATCAGCCCGGAAGTCTACCGCTTTCCCGGGCCCGAGGAGGGTACCCCATGGACCTGCATGTAGTGTCACGCAAGGCCGCGAATTTGATCGAGAAAACGGCTGCGCGCCGGACCGCGCCCAGAGGCGAAAACCCCCCATTGATCAAGGGCTTCGCTTGAACGCCGGATCCGGCTCGTGATATCGGCTTGGCCATGCGCATCCGGCGGCTGGACATCGTCGGCTTCAAGTCCTTCATGGACAAGACCGTCATCGCCTTCGACGAGGGCGTGACGGGGGTCGTGGGCCCGAACGGCTGCGGCAAATCGAACGTCGCCGACGCGATCCGCTGGGTGCTCGGCGAGCAGTCGGCGCGCCAGCTCCGCGGCCGCTCGATGGAGGACGTGATCTTCAACGGCTCGGAGTCGAAGGCGCCGCTCTCGATGGCGGAGGTGATGCTCACCTTCGAGAACGACCGCCCGAGCGAGCTCCCCCCCGCGTACCAGGGCTTCGGCGAGATCACGGTCGGGCGGCGCCTCTTCCGCACGGGCGAGTCCGAGTACCTCGTGAACGGCGTGCAGGCCCGCCTGCTCGACGTGAACGACATCTTCTTCGGCTCGGGGATCGGCCGGACCGCCTACTCGATCATCGAGCAGGGCCGCATCGGCCAGATCGTCTCCGCGCGCCCCGAGGACCGGCGCGCCGTCATCGAGGAGGCGGCCGGCATCACCAAGTACAAGCGCCGCCGCGAGGCCGCCGAGCGGAAGCTCGAGGCGACCCAGCAGAACCTGCTGCGCGTGGCCGACATCGTCCAGGAGCTCGGCAAGCAGCTCGAGTCGCTCAACCGCCAGGCCCGCAAGGCGGAGAAGTACAAGGCGCTCCGCGCGCAGATCCGCGAGCTCGAGCTCCGCACCGCCGCCGCCCGGTACCTCGAGCTCACCGCCACCCGCCGCGCCGCCGAGGAGCGCCACGCGACCCTGCGCGCCGAGGAGGCCGAGCTCGCCGCCCGCCTCGCCGAGCTCGACGCCGCGCTCGAGACCGATCGGACCGCGACCGCCGAGAGCGAGGCCCGCCTGGCCGAGATCTCCGCGCGCGAGCACGAGCTCGCGAGCACGGTCCGCGTCTCGGAGGTGTCGATCGAGGCCGCCGCGCGCGAGCTCCAGCAGATCGCCGACCGCACCCAGGCGCAGGCCGCGGAGGTCGAGGCGCTGAAGCTCCAGGCCGAGGCGCTCGCCGCCGAGCGCGAGGCCCTGCAGCGGCAGCGCGAGGATCTCTCGTCCCTCGTGGTCGCGGACGAGGGGCGGCTCACGGACGCGGAGTCGTCGCTCCAGGAGGCGGGGCGCGAGCAGGCCGCCCTCTCCGGGGAGGCCGAGCGGTCCCGCGCGGCCGCGGCCGCGGCCCGCTCCGAGGCGAGCGCGCACCGCAGCCAGCTCGCCCAGATCGACCGGCAGCGCGCCGACCTCAAGGCGCGCCTCGAGCGGAGCCGCGGCGAGGCCGAGGACCTCGGCCGGAAGGCCGCCGAGCTCGACGCGGCCCGGTCCGCCTACGTCGAGAAGCTGGGCAAGACCCGCCAGCTCATGCTCCGCCTCGACGAGCAGCGGGGCGCGCAGGAGGAGCTGCTCGAGCGGACCCGGGCCGAGTTCATCCAGAACGAGGCGAAGCTCATCACGCTGCGCGAGGAGCTGGCCGAGAAGCGCTCCCGCCTGCAGAGCCTCCTCGAGATCGTCCGCAACTACGAGGGCTACGGCCGGGGCGTGCGCAGCCTGATGACCCGCGCCAGCGCCGAGGCCGGGAGCGAGGGGCGGGACCGCGGCGTCTTCGGCCTCGTCGCGGACGTGGTCTCGACGCCGGCCGAGTACGAGAACGCCGTCGAGGCGCTGCTCGGCGAGCGCCTCCAGTACGTCATCGTCGAGAGCCACGCGCAGGGCGTCGAGGCGATCGACTACCTCAAGTCCGCCGCCGAGGGCCGCGCGTCCCTCATCCCGATGTCGCGCCTCCGCGCAGAGTTCGCCCTTCGACAGGCTCAGGGTGAGGGGCCGGAGGACGCGCCTCCGCCGGAGGCAGCGCCGGACGCGCCGGCCCACCCCGGCGTGGTGCGCCCCTGCCTCGACGTCGTCACCTTCGACCCTGCGTACGAGAAGGTGGTGCGGTTCCTGCTCGCCGACGCGCTCATCGTCCGCGATCTCCCGTCGGCGCTCGAGATCTGGCAGGAGCGCGCCGGGAAGAGCGGGCGCACGCTGGTGACGCTCGACGGCGAGGTGCTCGACGCGCACGGGGTCGTCACCGGCGGCCCGCTCGAGGGGGAGGGCCACGGCGCGCTCCAGCGGCGCCGCGAGGTGCAGGAGCTGGAGGAGACGGTCCGGGTGTTCGAGGCCGAGTTCCAGCTCGCGAACGAGCGGCACCGCACCCTGCAGGCGCGCCTCCTCCAGCTCGAGGCGGCGCTGAAGAGCCTCGACAAGGACGGCCGCGAGAAGGAGCTCGCCCTCCTCGACCAGGAGAAGGACCTGGCGCGCGTCGGCGAGGAGCTCGTGCGCGTCGGCGAGCGGGGCGCGGAGCTCCAGGGCGATCAGCGGCAGCTCGAGGAGGCCCTGGCCGCGCTGGTTCGGGAGGAGGAGGAGCACCGCCTCGCGGCGGCCGCCGCCGAGGCGGAGCAGTCCCGCGCCGAGGAGCGCGTCCGGGAGTCGGTGGAGTGGGTCGAGGCGTGGAAGGCGCGCGCCGACGTGCTCACCGCCGAGCTCATGAACATCAAGGTGAAGGCCGCGGCGGACGCCGAGCGGCGCGAGGGCATCGGCGCCGCCATGAAGCGGGCCGAGGACGCGCGGCGCGAGGTCGACGAGCGCAGGGCGCGCCTGTTCGCGGCGCTCTCCGAGGCCAACGCCCGGGCCGCCGAGCTCCGCGGCCGCCTGGACGGCAGCCGCGTCGACGTGACCCGCGTCACCGAGGAGCTCGCCCAGGTGCGGAC
>JAEYOU010000403.1 GCA_023411405.1 Pseudomonadota bacterium
GGGGAGGGGCCTCCGGCCCCTCCTCCGCGGGGCAGCCGCGCGCAGCCGCGAAGCGGCGCGCACGGCGCAGGGTCCCGCGTAGCAGGGGTGGGGCCCCAGGAGCTCTGCTCCTGGGGCGGGGCGGCACGCCCCCGTCTCATCGCGCAGGGAGGGGGGCCCCAGCCTAGCTGGGGGGAGGGGCCTCCGGCCCCTCCTCCGCGGGGCAGCCGCGCGCAGCCGCGAAGCGGCGAGCACGGCACAGGGACCCGCGCAGCAGGGGTGGGGCCCCAGGAGCTCTGCTCCTGGGGCGGGGCGGCACGCCCCGTCTAGTTGAAGCTCGCCGAGAAGACGACGCCCCCGCCCCAGGTGCGCCACCTGTAGTCGGCGTCGTCCTCGTTGCTCGACACGTGCAGCACGCCGGCGACCCCCAGGCCCCACCGATCCGACACGAACCACTCCTTCCCCACGGCGGCGCGGAGGCCGAGCCCCCAGTCCGTCTCGCTCGTCTCGTCGAACTCGTCGTAGTCCAGGGAGAGCTGGGTGATGGACGGGGTGACCGAGAAGTACAGGTTGACCGGCATCAGGTACCAGGTGACCCGAGGCCCGAAGCCGTAGACGCTGTAGGTCACGTCCCGGAGGGTGCCCGAGCCCAGGCGGTCGCTGACCTCGGGCTCGTTGACCGAGACGCCCCAGAGCTCGCCGCCCAGGATGAGGTTGGGCACGACGGCGCCGCCGGCGGCCAGCGAGAAGCCGGCGCCGCCGCCGCTGATCTCCGCGCTGTCGCCGAAGCTGCTCGTCTCCGAGGTCGAGCCGGCGATCCCCAGATCGCCGTGGAAGTGGAAGCCGGTGTGGGCCGCGCGGCCGGTGGCACAGCCTGTCGCGAGCACGACAGCCGCAGCGATGACGATGCTCCGCATCTGATGTCCTCCCGCCGGCGCACCAGCGCGCCGCGCGGGGATGCTACCAGATCACCCCGGCGCGGTGGCTCCGGGGGACGCCACCCATACCGGCACCCGGGCCGCCTCGAGGACCCTCTGCACCGCCGGGGGCACCGGCACGTCCGTGAAGAACCGGTCGACGTCGGAGAGGTGTCCGAGGCGCACCAGCGCCCGGCGCGTGAACTTCGAGTGATCGGCGACCAGCCACACCTCGCGCGCCTGCTCCATGATCGCCTGGGCCACCTTCACCTCGCGGTAGTCGTAGTCGAGGAGCGTGCCGTCCGGCTCGATGCTCGAGACGCCGATCACCGCCACGTCCACCTTGAACTGGCGCATGAAGTCGATCGTCGCCTCGCCCACGACGCCGCGATCGCGGCTGCGGACGAGCCCGCCCGCGATGAGCACCTCCGCGTGCTCGTTGCCGGCGAGGATGGCGGCGACGTTGAGGTTGTTCGTGACCACGCGGATCCCGCGGTGGCGCGCGAGGGCGCGGGCCACCTCCTCGGTGGTGGTCCCGATGTTGAGGATGAGCGAACGCCCGGGCTCGACGTGCTGCGCGACGCCGCGCGCGATGAGCCGCTTCGCCTCGACGTTCATCACCTGCCGCGCCTCGTAGTCGATGTTCTCGACGGTCGAGGGCAGCCCGACGCCGCCGTGGTAGCGGGCGACCCGCTCCGCCCCCTCGAGCGCGCGGAGGTCGCGGCGGATCGTCTGGGTCGTGACGCGCAGGTGCCTCGCCAGGTCCGCGACCGAGACGTCGCCGTTTCTGCGAATAAATTCCACAAGTTGTCGCTGGCGCGGGGTCATGCTATAAATGAACCGAAGTGAACCGAAACGAACAGGTCCGTCGCAGGCCATTGTAGCGCACGGCCAGGACGTCCGCCGGTTCTCCGCCCGAGCCGCCGCATGCCTTCCCCGCTCCGCCAGACCGTCCTCGACCGCCTCTCCCGCGATCCCTTCGACGTGCTGGTGATCGGGGGCGGGATCAACGGCGCGGTCTCGGCGGCCGCGCTCGCGACGCGCGGCGCGCGGGTGGCGCTCCTCGAGCGCGGAGACTTCGCCTCGGCCACGTCCCAGGAGTCCTCCAACCTGATCTGGGGCGGCATCAAGTACCTCGAGTCGTACGAGCTCGGGCTCGTCCGCAAGCTGTGCCGCGCCCGGAACCAGCTCCTCCGCGCCTACCCCTCGTCGGTGAAGGAGGTCCGGTTCTACACCGCGCACGCCCGCGACTTCCGGTACGGCCGCGTCACGCTGACGCTGGGCGCGTGGCTCTACTGGGCGCTCGGCGGGTTCTTCACCCGCGGGCCGCGCCTCCTGTCGCCGGCGCGGATGGAGCGGGAGGAGCCGAGCGTCGCGCTCGACGGCGTGGACGGCGGGTTCGAGTACTCGGACGCGTACCTGCCCGACGGCGACGCGCGGTTCGTGTGGGGGTTCGTGCGCGCGGCGCTCGACCAGGGGTGCGCCGCGGCGAACTACGTCGAGGTCCTCGGCGCCCGCCGCGAGGGCGAGACCTGGGTCGCCCAGGCGCGCGACCGCGCGGGCGGGCGGACGCTCGCGATCCGCGCCCGGGTGCTCGTGAACGCCTGCGGCCCGTACGCCGACGGCCTCAACGCCCGCACCGGCATCCGGACCGCGCACCACCACGTGCTCTCGAAGGGCATCCACCTCCTGGTCCCGCGCCTCGCGCCGGGGCCGCGCGTCCTCACGTTCTTCGCCGACGACGGCCGGCTCTTCTTCGCGGTCCCGCTCGGGAGCACGACCTGCATCGGCACGACCGACACCCCCGTCGACGACCCGGACGTCACGGTGACGCCCGAGGACCGGCGGTTCGTGCTCGCCAACATCAACAAGCGGCTCCGGCTCGCGCGCCCGCTGCGCGAGGAGGACGTGATCGCCGAGCGGTGCGGCGTGCGCCCGCTCGCGGTCGAGCGCGCCGGAGGGATCGCGCGCGACTGGATGCAGCTCTCGCGGCGGCACGCCATCGACGTCGATCGGGCCGCGCGCCACGTCACCGTCTTCGGCGGGAAGCTGACCGACTGCCTGAACGTGGGCGAGAAGATCTGCGCCGAGGCGATCCGGCTCGGCGTCGTGCTCCCCGATCCCCGGCGCCGCTGGTTCGGCGAGCCGCCGGCCGCGATCCGCGAGGAGCTCCTCCACCAGGCCGAGCGGCTGGACCTCCCCGGGGCGGGCGCCCTCGCGGAGCGGCTCTGGCGCCGGCACGGGCTGCACGCCCTCGCGCTGCTCGAGGCCATCCGCCGCGACCCGCGCGCGGCCGCCCCGGCGCTGCCGGGGACGGACACCCTGCGCTGCGAGGTCGAGCTCATGGCCGAGCGCGAGATGGTCGTGGAGCTCGAGGACTTCCTCCGCCGCCGGACCAGCATCGCCCAGTCGATCCCGCGCGCGGCCCTCGCGCGCGCGCCGGAGCTCCGCGAGATCGCCCGCGCGCTGTTCGGCGGCGGGGCGGACGATCGGCTGGCCGCCTTCCTGGAAAACTCGAGCCCTTACCGGGGCTTGCCTCCGATGGGTTCCGTCCCCGGAAACGGGTGAACCAAAACGAAAAACATCGAACACGCCCTCGCCTCGCCGTTATGCACGGTGCGTCGGTCTGCCACGCAGGCGCGAACGCCTGCACAGGGAGGGAGCATGACGCACTACCCGAAGTACGTGCTCGGCGCCGCGATCCTGGTCGCGCTGAGCTCCGTGGGCCGCGCCGACGAGGCGGCGGCGAGGCGCTGGATTGACAGGGAGTTCACCCCCTCCACCCTCTCGAAGGAGCAGCAGCTGAAGGAGCTGCAATGGTTCATCAACGCGGCGAAGCCGTACCGCGGGATGGAGATCAACGTGCTGTCGGAGACCATCCCGACGCACGAGTACGAGGCCAAGACGCTGACCAAGGCGTTCCGGGAGATCACCGGCATCAAGGTGAACCACCAGCTCCTCGGCGAGGGCGAGGTCGTGCAGGCGGTCCAGACGCAGATGCAGACGAACCGCAACCTGTACGACGCCTACGTCAACGACTCGGACCTCATCGGCACGCACTCCCGGCTGCAGTCGGCGGTGAACCTCACCGACTGGATGAACGGCGAGGGCAAGGCGGTCACGCTCCCGACGCTCGACGTGAACGACTTCATCGGCAAGTCGTTCACCACCGGCCCCGACGGCAAGCTGTGGCAGCTCCCCGACCAGCAGTTCGCGAACGTCTACTGGTTCCGGTACGACTGGTTCAAGCGGCCCGACCTCCGCGAGCGGTTCAAGGCCAAGTACGGCTACGAGCTCGGCGTCCCGGTGAACTGGTCCGCCTACGAGGACATCGCCGAGTTCTTCACCAACGACGTGAAGAACATCGACGGCGTGCGCGTGTACGGGCACCTCGACTACGGCAAGCGCGCGCCCGACCTCGGCTGGCGCATGACCGACGCCTGGCTCTCGATCGCCGGCGCGGGGTCGAAGGGGCTCCCCAACGGCCGGCCCATCGACGAGTGGGGCGTCCGCATGGAGCCCAACTCCTGCAACCCGTCGGGCGCCTCCGTCTCCCGCGGCGGCGAGACGAACGGCCCGGCCGCGGTCTACGCGATCCGCAAGTGGGACGAGTGGCTCCGGAAGTACGCGCCGCCGGGCGCGGCCGACTACGACTTCTACCAGTCGCTGCCGGCGCTCGCGCAGGGGAACGTGGCCCAGCAGGTCTTCTGGTACACGGCCTTCACCGCGAACATGGTCGCCCCGAAGTCCGAGGGGAACAACACCGTGGACGACAAGGGCACGCCGCTCTGGCGCATGGCCCCGACGCCGCACGGCCCGTACTGGCAGGAGGGGATGAAGGTCGGCTACCAGGACGCGGGCTCGTGGACGCTCTTCAAGTCCACCCCGGTCGACCGGCGGCGGGCGGCCTGGCTGTACGCGCAGTTCACCGTCTCGAAGACGGTGTCGCTCAAGAAGAGCCACGTGGGCCTGACGATCATCCGGGACTCGGACATCCGGCACAAGTCGTTCACCGATCGCGCGCCGAAGCTCGGCGGCCTGGTGGAGTTCTACCGCTCGCCGGATCGCGTGCTCTACACGCCCACCGGCATCAACATCCCCGACTACCCGAAGCTCGCGCAGCTCTGGTGGCAGAACATCGGGGACGTGAACTCGGGCGCCTTCACGCCGCAGCAGGCCATGGATCGCCTCGCGTCCGAGATGGACCAGGTGATGGCGCGCATGCAGGCCGCCGATGAGAAGGCGAAGACGTACGGTGGGTGCGGGCCGCGCCTCAACCCGGAGAAGGACCCGAAGGAGTGGCTCGGCAGGCCCGACGGCCCGAAGGCGAAGCTCGCCAACGAGAAGCCGAAGGGGGAGACGGTGGACTACGACGAGCTCGTGAAGCGCTGGACGGCGAGCTGACGCCGCGCGCGGAGGCGAGGCCGGGCGGACACACCGCAAGCCCGCCCGGCAGCTCCTGCCGCGGCCCCTCGAAGCGAGCTCCGCATGGCCTTCGCCCTCCATGACGTCGCGCTGCGCATCGCCGGGGAGGTTCACCTCCACCCCACCCGGCTCGCGCTCGCGCCCCGCGGCTTCAACGTGCTCCTCGGTCCGACCCTCGCCGGCAAGACGACCCTGCTGCGCGTCCTGGCCGGCCTCGTGCGCCCCACCGCGGGGGCGGTCTTGCGGGACGGGGCCGACCTGACCGGCGTCCCGGTCCGGCGGCGGCGCGTCGCGATGGTGTACCAGCAGTTCATCAACTACGGGCACCTGTCCGTGTTCGAGAACGTCGCCTCGCCCCTCCGCGTGGCCGGGGCCGCCGAGCCGGAGGTGCGTCGCCGGGTGCACCGGATCGCGGAGCTGCTCGGGCTCGGACCGTTCCTGGACCGCAGGCCCGCCGAGCTCTCCGGGGGCCAGCAGCAACGCGTCGCGCTCGCCCGGGCGCTCGTGAAGGACGCCGACCTCGTGCTCCTCGACGAGCCCCTCGCCAACCTCGACTACAAGCTGCGCGAGGCGCTGCGGGACGAGCTCCCGCGGCTCTTCGCCGACCGCGAGTGCACGGTGGTCTACGCCACCACCGAGCCGGCCGAGGCCCTCCTGCTCGGCGGGCACACGGCCACGCTCGATCAGGGCCGCGTGACGCAGTTCGGCCCGTCGGTCGAGGTCTACCGCGGGCCGGTGGACCTCGTCACCGCCCGCACGTTCTCCGACCCGCCGATCAACACCGCCGCGGTGACGAAGCGCGGCGACCGGATCGAGCTGGGCCGGATCGCGAGCTGGCCGGCGCGGGGCGGGCTGGCGGGACTTCCGGACGGGCCCTACGTGCTCGGGCTGCGGCCGCACCACGTGCGGATCGCCGGCCCGGGTGCGTCGAAGGGCGGCACGGGCACGGGAGGAGACGTGGAGATCGCGGGGAGGGTCTCGATCGCGGAGATCAGCGGCTCGGAGAGCGTCGTCCACTTCGCGCTCGACGGCGGCACGTGGGTCTCGCAGACGCACGGCATCCACCGCTTCGACGTGGGCGCCGAGGTCCGCTTCCGCCTGGAGATCGCGCGGGGGCTCTACTTCGCGCCGGACGGCCGGCGCGCGGGCACGGAGGTCTAGCTCGCCCATGGCGCGGATCCGGCTCGAGCAGCTCCGGCACACGTACCGCGCGAAGCCCGCGGGGGACGGCGACTGGGCCCTCAAGCGGCTCGATCTCGCGTGGGAGCAGGGCACCGCCAGCGCGCTCCTCGGCCCCTCGGGCTGCGGGAAGACGACGCTCCTCAACCTCATCTCCGGGCTGCTCCGCCCGACGGAGGGGGTGGTGCGCTTCGGCGAGCGCGACGTGACCGCGCTGCCGCCGGACGCGCGGAACATCGCCCAGGTGTTCCAGTTCCCGGTCGTCTACGACACCATGACGGTCTACGACAACCTGGCCTTTCCGCTCCGCAACCGGCGGGTCGCGCCCGGCGAGGTGGACCGCCGGGTCCGCGAGGTGGCCGAGCTGCTCGACCTCGGCCCGACGCTCCGCCACCGCGCCGCCGGGCTCACCGCGGACGGCAAGCAGAAGATCTCGCTCGGCCGCGGCCTCGTCCGCTCCGACGTCGCGGCGATCCTCTTCGACGAGCCGCTCACGGTGGTGGACCCGCACCTCAAGTGGCGGCTCCGCTCGAAGCTCAAGGAGCTCCACCAGAAGATCGGCACGACGATGATCTACGTGACCCACGACCAGACCGAGGCGCTCACCTTCGCCGATCAGGTGGTGGTGATGGACCAGGGCACGGTCGTCCAGGCGGGCACGCCGGTGGAGCTGTTCGAGCGGCCGCGGCACACGTTCGTCGGCCACTTCATCGGTTCGCCGGGCATGAACGTGCTCCCCGCGACGGTCGAGGCCGGCGTGGTCCGGTTCCAGGGCCACCCGGTCGAGCTCCGGCCCGCGCCGGCGCGCACGCCGCCGCCCGGCGCCCGGGTCGAGCTGGGGGTCCGCCCCGAGTTCGTGCGCTTCGCGCCGGACGGGATCCCGGTCCGCATCGTCCGGGTGAGCGAGACGGGCCGCCACCGGATCGTCGAGGCGCGCCACGCGGAGACGCCGCTCAAGGTGCTCGTGGGCGAGGACGCGGCCCTGCCCGCGGAGCAGGGCTTCCTCCGGTTCGATCCGGACCACACGCAGCTCTACGTGGACGGCTGGAGCCTGACGTGAGGGGCGCCCTCGACGGGAAGACGCCCAACCCGCGGGCCTGGCTCCTCGTCCTGCCGGTGGTGCTGCTCGTCGCGTTCAACGCGATCGTGCCGCTCATGACGGTGGTGAACTACTCCGTCCAGGAGACGTTCGGCGACAACGTCTTCTTCTTCGAGGGCATGAAGTGGTTCCGCGAGGTGCTCGGCTCGTCGCGGTTCCACCAGGCGCTGCGGCGGCAGCTCCTCTTCACCGGCATCGTCCTGCTCATCGAGGTCCCGCTCGGCGTGGCCATCGCGCTGGCCATGCCGCGGCGGGGGTTCTGGGCCTCGGTCTGCCTCGTGCTCATGGCGATGCCGCTCCTCATCCCCTGGAACGTCGTGGGCGCGATGTGGAACCTGCTCGCCCTGCCCGACATCGGGCTCCTGGGCCGGACCCTGAACGCCATGGGGTTCGACTACAACTACACGCGCCAGCCGCTCGCGGCGTGGGCGACGATGGTGTCGATGGACGTCTGGCACTGGACGTCGCTCGTCGTCCTGCTCGCCTACGCCGGCCTCTCCGCCATCCCCGAGGCGTACTACCAGGCGGCGCGCATCGACGGGGCCTCGTCCTGGGCCGTCTTCCGGCACATCCAGCTCCCGAAGATGAAGCGCGTACTCCTCATCGCGGTGCTGCTTCGGTTCATGGACAGCTTCATGATCTACACCGAGCCGGTCGTCCTCACGGGCGGCGGCCCCGGCAACGCGACCACGCTGCTCTCCATCGACCTGGTGAAGATCGCCCTCGGACAGTTCGACCTCGGTCCGGGCGCGGCGATGTCGCTCGTCTACTTCCTGATCATCCTGCTCCTCTCCTGGATCTACTACACGGTCATGACCCGCGACGGAGGCCCGTGATGCGCCGCCTGACCTGGCTCGTGCCGGCCCTCTACGTGCTCTTCCTGCTCGTGCCGATCTACTGGCTGCTCAACATGTCGTTCAAGAGCACCAACGAGATCCTGGGGTCGTTCACCCTGTTCCCGCGCGACTTCACGCTGGCCAACTACCGCAAGATCTTCACCGACCCGACCTGGTACGGCGGGTACTTGAACTCGCTCGGCTACGTGCTCATGAACACGGTGCTCTCGGTGGCGACCGCGCTCCCGGCCGCGTACGCGTTCTCGCGCTACCGGTTCCTCGGCGACAAGCACCTCTTCTTCTGGCTGCTCACGAACCGGATGGCGCCGCCGGCGGTGTTCGCCCTCCCCTTCTTCCAGCTCTACTCGGCCATCGGGCTGTTCGACACCAAGATCGCGGTGGCGCTCGCGCACACGCTCTTCAACGTGCCCCTCGCCGTCTGGATCCTGGAGGGCTTCATGTCGAGCGTGCCCAAGGAGCTCGACGAGACCGCGTTCGTGGACGGCTACCCCTTCTGGCGGTTCTTCGGCCGCATCTTCGTCCCGACCATCGCCTCCGGGATCGGCGTGGCGGCCTTCTTCTGCTTCATGTTCTCGTGGGTCGAGCTCCTGCTCGCGAAGACGCTCACCTCCGTCAACGCGAAGCCGATCGTCGCCACCATGACCCGGACCGCCAGCACCTCGGGGTACGAGCTCGGTCTGCTCGCGGCCGCCGGCGCGCTCACGATCGTCCCGGGGGCGCTGGTCATCTACTTCGTCCGGAACTACATCGCGAAGGGCTTCGCCCTGGGGCGGGTCTGAGGAGCGCCGCATGACGCAGACCACGCACGGACTCGGCTGGATGGCCTGGACCTGGCAGACCGCGGCCTTCTTCGCGTTCATCGGCCTCGCCCTCGTCGCGATGGCGATCTGGGAGTGGCGCTCCCCCGGCGGCGCGCCGCGCCGCGGCGTCCTGCGGCTCGTGACGACGCGCGGCGACCGGCTGTTCATCTCGCTCCTCGCCGCTGCGTACGTACACCTGGCGTGGATGGCGCTCACGAGCGCCCCGCTGTGGATCGCCACCGCCGGCTCGGCGGTGCTCGCGGTGGCGGTATTCAGGTACGTCTGAGCGGCTGACCCGTTCTCAGTTGTCGGTCGATGGACCCCGAACGGTCTCACCCTTCTCGGGCTCGGGCTCGGGCTCGGGAGCAGTGCCTATCTTCCTCGGCAGGGAGGGGAGAAGACATGCTCTGGACGATCACGGTCATCCTGCTGGTGCTGTGGGCGCTCGGCCTCGCGTCGGGTTCGACGCTGGGCGCGTGGGTCCACATCCTGCTGATCGCCGCGGTGGTTTCGCTGATCCTGGCGGTCATCCGGCGCGGCTCCGCCGCGCTTTGACGGCGGACGCCGGCGTGGGACGTGAGAGGCCGGGCCCGAGGCCCGGCCTCTCCTTTTTCGGCAGTCCGATCACCCTCAGTGATGATACGGATCCGCCGGCGCGCCGGGCCCCTCGCCGCGGGACACGTCGCGGACCTCGTCCTCGGGGCGCGGGTAGCTCCGCGCCGCGCGCTCGGATCGGCCCTCGGCGGGGCGCCGATCGTCCTGCCCGTCGGCCCGCTGGATGGCGATGCGCCAGGGGAACGAGCGACCCCTGCCCTCGCGCCGCCGCGCCCGCGCGATCCCCGCGCCGGCGAACGCGCCCGCCAGGCCGCAC
>JAEYOU010000414.1 GCA_023411405.1 Pseudomonadota bacterium
CCCCCCGCGACCCGCGCCAGGCCGGCGCCCACCGGCGGGACCGCCTGCCCGCGGAAGACGGCGAGGAGGACGGCCGCCGCCACCACCGCGTGGAGCGCGCTCACGCCGAGCGGGGAGAAGCTCCGGCTCGCGCGACGCACTGTGAACAGGCAGCCCGCGCCCGCGAACGCGCTGCCGGCGCCGAGCGCCGCGGTCAGGAGGGGCGCGCGGTCCGGCGGCCCCATGACGAGGAACAGGCCGAACAGCGAGAGCGGCGCCGCGACCATCGCGCGCCGCGAGCCGCGCTCGCCCGGGATGTACGGCGCCACGAGCGCGACGACGATCGGCCCGAGGTAGTGCGTGAGCGCGGCGACCGAGACCGGCCCGGCGGTGAGCGCGGGGAAGTAGAGCGCGACCTGCGCTGCGTCGAAGAGGCCGAACCCGAGGAGGGCCACGGCCGCGCCGCGATCGCGGAAGGCCGCCCGCTCGCGCCAGGCGAGGAGGGGCGCGGGCACCGCCTGGATGAGCTGCACGAGGAGCGCGGACTGGACCGCGGCGAGGCCCGCCGGCCGCAGGACCCACGGCCAGAACCCCCAGGCGACGAACGGGACCGCGACGAGCGCTGCGGCGAGGGCGGATCTGCGGTCGCGAAGCACCGGCCGGGTCTAGCACCCGCCCCGGCGCCGCGCCTGCTGCGGGTTGTCCCGTGGGGCGCGCGCGACCTCTGGTAGGAGGGCTTCCCACCTGCTCGCCCGGGAAGAAGCCGGCCTCTCGCCGGGTTCTTGGGGCCGGGCTCGACCGGCCACACCTCGCGCCGCGGGGTCGCACGGCGAGTCCGTGCTAATCTCGCGCCTCCCAGGCGCCCGGTCGGCCCCTGCCGCCGGAGATCACCGGAGATCGAACATGACGCGGAAGACGTCCGTCCAGCTCGTCGCCCTCACCCTGATCGCCAGCCTCACCGCGTGCCAGACGGCCGGCAAGCGGACCGCCATCGGCGCGGGCGCCGGCGCGCTGGTCGGCGCGGGCGCGGGCGCCCTCATCGGCGGGAAGAAGAACCGCGGGACGGGCGCCCTCGTCGGCGCCGGCGTCGGCGCGCTCGCCGGCGGCTCGGTGGGCCTCTACCTCGACAAGCAGGCGAAGGAGCTCGAGCAGACCCGGCTCGCCGAGGTGAAGCGGACCGAGAACGGGCTCCTCGTGCAGCTCGCGAGCGACATCCTGTTCGAGTCCGGCTCGTCGGCGCTCCAGCCCTCGTCGGTCGACGACCTCCAGAAGATCGGCGACATCCTCGCGAAGTACTCGGACGATCGGATCAAGATCTACGGCCACACCGACGGCGTCGGCGGGAAGGCCTACAACGAAGAGCTCTCGCTGCGCCGCGCCGACGCGGTGAAGCGCGTGCTCGTCGGCCGCGGCGTGCAGGAGAAGCAGATCACCGCGCTCGGCATGGGCGAGGCGCAGCCGGTCGCGACAAACGCCACGCCGGCCGGGCGGAAGAAGAACCGGCGGGTGGAGATGCACATCGACGTGCCGAACGCGAGTTGATGCGGTCCCGAGTCCGGCTTCTCCTGGGGCACGGGCACGGGGTGATCACACCCGCATCCGCTTCTCCTCGCCGCGCACGAGCCGCCGGAGGTTGTCGCGGTGGCGCCACACGATGAGGAGCGCGATGACGAGCCCGGCCCACGGGATCGGGCTCTCCGGCCCGCGGAGCAGGAAGGCGCCGGCGCAGGCCACGGCCGTGCCGGACAGGGAGCCGAGCGACGAGATGCGCGTGAGGCCGTAGAGCGCCGCGTAGGCGAGGACGCCGGCGAAGGCAGCCCAGGGCGCGAGCACCACGAAGATTCCGAGCCCGGGCGCGACGCCCTTGCCGCCCTTGAAGCGGAGCCAGACCGGGAAGAGGTGGCCGGCGAACGCGGTCACCGCCACCGCGGTGACCCAGCGCTGGGCCGCGGGCTCGCCCTTGAGGACCCGCTGCGCCAACAGGATCGGCAGGACCGCCTTGAGCACGTCGAGCACGAGCACGACGAGGCCGAGCGCGCGCCCGCCCGCGCGCGCGACGTTCGTCGCCCCGATGTTCCCCGATCCCACCGTGCGCACGTCCACCCCGGCGACGAGCCGCCCGAGGAGGAAGCCGTAGGGCACCGAGCCGCTCAGGTAGGCGAGCGCCACCAGCAGGATCCCCAGCGCGGTGTCGCTCATCGCCCCTCCCTGTGACCGAGCCCCCCTTCGACTCCGCGGACCGCCTGCGGCGGTCCGCTACGTCCAGGGGGAACGGCCGCCCTCGGTCCGGTCATGGCCCGTACCCGTGGAAGATGAGCCACGCCCAGTTGAGCGCCAGCGCCGCCGTCCCGGCGATCGCCCCGCGGCGCAGGGCGCGCGGCGAGACGGCGGGCAGCGGCCGTCCGATCGCCACCCGGGCCAGATCGGCGAACCCGAACGCCCACGCGCCCGCCGCGAGCGCCGCGCCGGCGGGGCTCCACCGGATCGCGGCGGCGAGCTCGCCGTGCGCCAGGGAGACGAAGGCGCGGGTCATCCCGCAGGTCGCGCACGGGTGATCGGTCAGGGCGAGGAACGGACACGGAAAGTGAAACAGCTCGAGGACCGGGACGAACCGGGCGACGAGGAAGGAGCCGACCGCGAGCACCGCGTACACCTCGAGCAGGCCGAAGCGCGGCGACCGCCCGGCCCGCGGCGCCGGCGCGAGCTGGGTCTCGAGGATGGCGTCCGGGGCGCGCATCGGCTCAGAGGTCGGTGACGCCGCCCGCGCCCCCGGCGCCCTGCGAGACCGCGGCCGCGATCATCGTCACGGTCGAGGCCGAGAGGCAGCAGCAGCAGAGGAACATGGGCGCGAGGACCGCCGTCGCCGACTTCCAGAGCTGCGTGCGGTGGACGGCGGCGAGGCCGGCGATCACCACCACGATCTGCCAGACCCACGCGACGAGCCCGCCGCACTGCGGCACCGCGTTGATGAGGTACAGCCCGTGCGAGAACGCGACGACCGTGAGGGTCGCGGAGAAGCCGCGGCGCGCGCCCTGGAACACGAGGAGCAGGACGTGGACGACGCCCGTGAGGACGAACATCCACACGAGCGCCCAGATCGGCGCGAGGATCGCCTGGCCGGCGGCGAACGTCCCGTCCGCCACCCGGTCGAAGTACCACTCCAGCCACCGGGCGGCCTCCGGGGGGAGCCCCGCCCCGGACAGCTGGTCGCGCGCCTGGGCGAGCTGGGCGCGGCTCGAGAGCGTGTTGAGGAGCCCGCCGACCGCGCCGCCCACCCAGGCGGCCAGCACGCCGAAGAGGATCGCCGTGCGCGCCTGGTCGATCCGCACCCGCGCGAAGAACTTCTGCGGCTCGGTGGCGACGAGCTTCCAGGTCTCGAAGAACGATCGGAAGAAGCCGCGGGTGCGCCGCTCCGCGAAGGGAGACGGGAGGTCCGGTTGCTCCGCGGGCGGCGTGGAGGGCGGGGGCGGCGCCCACCCGCCGCCGGGGGGAGGGGGAGGCGGGAGCCCATCCGCGGCGGCGGCGGGCGGCGCCGCGGGCGGTGGCTGAGGCTGGCCGGGATCGGCGAGGAGGAGCTCCGAGCCGCAGTGCGGACAGGTCTGGCGGCCGAACCGTTCGGTGGTGAAGGTGCCCTGGCAGCGGGCGCAGCGCGCGAGCATGGGGAGAGCTTACCGCAAACCAGCGGCCGCCGGTGCGCCCGGCCCGAGCCGCTCGTCCTGAGCCCGTAGGACGAGCGGTGACGCGGCTACTCGCGGGCCGACTCGCGCAGCGCGCGGACCTCGTCGACGTGCACGCCGCCGCGCGTCCGGTAGATCGCGAGGACGATGGCGAGGCCGACCGCCGCCTCGGCGGCGGCCACCGCGATGACGAAGAAGGCGATGGCGTGGCCCTCCACGCCGTTCCGCTGGCGCGCGAAGGCGAGGAAGGTGAGGTTCGCGGCGTTGAGCATCAGCTCCACGCACATCATGACGATGAGCGCGTTCCGCTTCATGAGCACGCCGACCAGGCCCATGGCGAAGAGGAGCGCGGCGAGGAGCAGGTAGGGCTCGATGGACATGGTCAGATCCGCTCCTTCGCGACGACCACCGCCCCGACGATCGCGGCGAGGAGGAGGAGGCTCGTCGCCTCGAACGGGAGCAGGTACTGCGTGAAGAGGACCCGGCCCACGGCCTTCACCGTCCCGAAGCCCGCGTCGAGCGTCGCCGGCGCGAGCGCCTGCGGCGTCCGGGCCTTCACGTCCATGATCGCCCAGGCGATCACCGCGGTGAGCCCGAGCGCCCCGGCCACGCCCAGGAGCTGGACGGAGCGGTAGCGCTCCTTGAGCATGTGCTCGTCGCCGAGCGAGATGAGCATGATGACGAACAGGAACAGCACCATCACCGCGCCCGCGTACACCAGGATCTGCATGAAGGCGATGAGGTGCGCGACGAGCAGCACGTAGATCCCGGCCAGGAAGAAGAAGGCCGCGACCAGGTTCAGGGCGGCGTAGACCGGGCTCCGGGAGACGAGCACCCCGGCCGCGGCGAAGAGCAGCGGGGCGGCGAGGACGGCGAAGGTGACCTGCTCGGCGGTGGCGGTCATCGGCGTGCGCTCTCCGGTGCTCAGTACACGACGTCCCCGACCCGCGCCTCGCGCGAGGTCTGGTCGAGGCCCCAGGCGTGCGCGCCGAACGGGCAGCGGCGCTCCTCGGCGTGGCGCAGGAACTCGTCGCGGAACTTCTTCACGAAGGACTGGACCGGCATCGCCGCGGCGTCGCCGAGGGCGCAGATCGTCTGCCCCATGATGTTGCCGGCGACCTGGTCGAGCTTCGCCACGTCGGCCGCGGTGCCGTGCCCGTCCTCGAGCTTCTCGAGGATGCCCTCCAGCCACGGCGTGCCCTCACGGCAGGGGGTGCACTGGCCGCAGCTCTCCTCGGCGTAAAACCTGGAGATGCGCCAGAGCGCCCGGACCATGCAGGCGGACTCGTCGAACACGATGATCCCGCCGGAGCCGGCCATCGTGCCCGCGGCCTTGAGCGCGTCGAACTCGAGCGAGACGTCGATCTCGTGCCCGGCGAGCACCGGCGCGGACGAGCCGCCGGGGATGACCGCCTTCACCGCCCGGCCGCCCGGGATCCCGCCGCAGTCCTCGTAGAGGAGCGACTTGAGATTCTGGTGCACGGGCTTCTCGTAGACGCCGGGCCGGTTGACGTGGCCGGAGACGCAGAACAGCCGCAGCCCGCCGGACTTGCCGGTGCCGAGCGCGGCGAAGGCCTCGCCGCCGTGCTCCACGATCCACGGGACGTTGGCGAGCGTCTCGACGTTGTTGATGATGGTCGGCTTGCCCCAGAGGCCCACCACCGCCGGGAAGGGCGGCTTGAGGCGCGGGTACCCCTTCTTGCCCTCGAGCGACTCGAGCAGCGCCGACTCCTCGCCGCAGATGTACGCGCCCGCGCCGCGGTGGACGAAGACGTCCAGCGCGAAGTCCTTCTTGCCGAGCAGCCGCGGGCCGAGGATGCCGGCCGCGCGGGCCTCCTCGATCGCCTGCTCGAGGGCGCGCGCCTGCTTCGCGAACTCGCCGCGGATGTAGATGTACGCGAGGTGGATGTCGTTCGCCCAGCAGGTGATGGCGATCCCCTCGAGGAGCTGGTGGGGATCGTGCTCGATGATGTACCGATCCTTGAACGTCCCCGGCTCGGACTCGTCGGCGTTCACCGCCAGGTACCTGGGCCGGACGTCCTTCGGCAGGAACGACCACTTGAGCCCGGTGGCGAACCCGGCGCCGCCACGGCCGCGGAGGTTCGAGCGCTTCACCTCGTCCACGATCGCCGCCTGCTCCATCCCGAGCGCCTTGTCGAGCGCGCGGTAGCCGCCGTCCTTCCGGTACGACGCGAGCGACGCCGAGTCCGGCTTGCCCCAGCGGGCGGTGAGGATTCGATCCGTCATGGGAGCCTCCCCAGGATCTCGTCCACCTTCTCGATCGTCAGCCGCTCGTGCATCTCCTCGTCCACGAGCATCGCCGGCGCGGTGCCGCAGGAGCCCAGGCACTCCACCTCACGCAGCGTGAACCGTCCGTCGGCCGTGGTCTCGCCGGGCTTCACGCCCAGCTTCTTCTGCAGGTGCGACCAGATCTTCTCCGCGCCCGTGAGGCAGCACGAGACGTTGGTGCACATCTCGACGACGTGACGGCCCACCGGCTTCGTGTGGAACATCACGTAGAAGGTGGCGACCTCGTCGACGCGCGCCCGCGAGACCCCGAGGCGCGACGCGACGAGCCCCTGGACGTCCGCGGTGAGCGGCCCGAACAGCTCCTGCGCGGCGCGGAGGACCGGGATGAGGGCGGCCGCCTTCCGGTCCGCCGGGTAACGCTTCACGATCACCTCGACCTCGCGATCGAAGTGCTCGACCTTCTCGCGCGGCAGCTGCGCGGCGGCCAGGGCAGGGGGAGAGGTCATAAGCTCCGGAGACGGCTGGTCAAACGGCGGGGCAGGCTAGTGAGCGTAGGTGCGGGTGTCAAGGACGTCGCGGCCCTTCGCCGCCGGGGGATATACTCCCCCGTTCCGGATGGAGCACGCCAAGGAAAAACGCAGGGATCCGCGGGTCCCCCTCGTGCTCCGGGTCGACTATCCAGGCCAGCCCGAGCTCGCGCGCGACGCCACCGAGAACCTCTCCGCCGGGGGCTTCTTCGTCCGGACGGAGCGCGAACTGGAGCAGGGGCAGCGGCTGCCGATGGTGATCAGCTTCCCGGGCCTGCTCGATCCGCTGGAGCTCGAGGTCGAGGTGGTGCGGCTCCGCGCGAACCCCGGCGAGGGGCCGCCGGGCGCGGCGGTGCGCGTCGTCGGTGACGTCGATCGAGCGCGCCTCGCCGAGCTCCTCGCCGGCGCGCGTCGCCCCGCGCCGCCGGAGCGGCGCGCCTTCGTCGTGCTGGTGGTCGAGGACAACCCACAGGTCGTCGAGATGTACGAGTACGCGCTCACGCGCCTCCTCCGGCACGCCGGCCCGAAGGTCTCGGTGGAGTACGCCGCCCACGGCGACGAGGCGCTCGCGCGGCTGGCCGCGCCGCCCCGCCCCGACCTCGTGATCTCGGATCTGTTCATGCCGGTGATGGACGGCTTCGAGCTCGTCACCCGCATGCGCGAGGACCGCGCGCTCGTCGATCTGCCCGTGCTCATGATCAGCGCGGGCGGGCCCGACCACCGCGCCCTGGCGATCGAGGCCGGGGTGGACGTCTACCTCCAGAAGCCGGTGCAGTTCGCGGACGTCATGAGCACCGTGCGGATGCTCCTCAACATTCGCGGATAGTCAACCCGGGTCCTGCGCGCGGGGTCGTTCACCAAAAGAAAACGCCCGCCGGGATGCCGGCGGGCGTGACGCGGCCCTTCGCGGAGCTGCGGGCCGAAGCTACTTCTTCGCCTTCTTGTTGAAGATGTCCTTCAGCGCCTTGGCGGGCGTGAGCTTGATGGCGGTGCGGGCAGGGATCTTGATCTGCTCGCCGGTCGCCGGATTGCGGCCGATGCGGGCCTTGCGGTCGACGAGCTTCACCGCGCCGAGGCCACCCAGCGGGATCTTGCCCTCGGCCTTCAGGCGCTTCGTCACGACCTCCTCGACCGCCTGGAACACGGCCCGGACCTGCGCCTTGGAGACCTGCGAACCCTCGGCCACCGCCTGGAAGAACTGTGCCTGCGTCATGTAGGGGATCCCTCCTGTTGCACCGCCGCAAGGGTTTTGACGCGGCGAGTAGCTCGGGTGATATCCCGTCCGGATCCCGGCGTCAACTTTCGGCCACGCGGATCACCCTGAAAAATGGGCTTGTCGTGACGATCCGGCCGCCCCCCCTCCAGGTGAACGCCGCACTGTCCGTCACGGGATCGCGGCCGCGAGGATCTCGTACGTGATGAGACCGATGATGGCGATCTCCAGCCACTCGGCGCGGCTCGTGTCGGCGGCGTCGCCGACGAGATCGTTCACCTCGGCGACGAGCCGCTGCTTGCGCAGCACCGTCTCCTGCCATGCCGGCAACCGGAAGCGGCGCACCGCCCCCTGCCAGACGCGGGCGAGGTAGAGGTCGCCGACGATTTTCACCGCGTTTTCCAGCCTTTCCACCATCTCCGAGAGCTCGAGGAGCAGGGCGGCCGTGCGGCGCTGGAGCTTCCGGTACCGCTGCGTGAGCACGTTCAGCAGCCGGTTCGTGCGCGCCTCCATCGCGTCGTAGATGGTGTGCAGCTCCCGGTCGAGGAGGGCGTCGTAGTACCGGAGCTCGAGGAGCTGCGCGGTGGCCAGCTCGAGCAGGTCGGGGATGTCCTCCACCCCGGAGGGTTCGGAGACGAAGGCGCAGTTCCAGTGGACCACCGCCAGGTCGTTCGCCAGGTAGGAGTAATGGTGGGAGAGCACGTCCTGGCGCTCGGCGTGCGAGAGGGGGATGGTGCTCGTCTCGCCCAGGACGAGCTCGGGGATGGGGGCCCCCGCGAGGAGGTCCGCCCCCGCGACCGGTCCCCCCACGAAGCGGCGGACCAGGAACACCTGGTAGCTCTCCAGCCCGTCCCAGGAGTGCGGACGCTCGAGGGCGGGGAGGAGCGCGAGCCCGAGCGCCTCGGCCTCGCGCCGCGCCTCCGCGTCGAGCGCGGGCGTGGGCTCGACGAGCGCCTCCGCCAGCGGGACCAGGTCGGCGAGCGACGTGCCCTGCGGGACGCGGAGGCGGTAGCAGATCGAGACGACGCCGTAGTCGAAGACGCGCGCGGTCGCCTCGGCCTCGCGCGGCCCGCCGGCGAGCGGGAGCGTGCGCCGCCCCAGCCCGAGCTGGAGCGGCGGGCGCGGGAGCTCGAGGGCGGTCGCGGACGGCGCGTTCGCGAGCCGGAGCCGCGCGGTGGGCGCGGTGGCCGCCGCCTCGGCGCGGTGGAGATCCACCGCGTCGGCCACGTCGAAGAGGCGGTAGACGAGCACCTCTCCGTCCTCCACGCGCAGCGAGGAGCGTTCGTTCATGCGGCCACGCTACCCTGGGTCGTGCGTCGCCGGCGAGAGATCGGCAGAATGCGCGCATGTCCGCTCCCCACGCCCTCGCCGGCACCGAGCTGCACGTCCTCCCCCGCAGCGCCAACGGCCGGCAGTATCAGCTCCACGTGGCCGTCCCGCCGTCCGTCGCCGCGGGGAGGGGCGGACGCGTCCCCGTCGTCTACCTGACGGATCCGTACTGGGACTTCCCGCTGGTGTACGCGACGCTCGGGAACCTCGCGTACGATCAGGCGGCGCCGGAGTGTCTCCTCGTCGGCGTCGGGTATCCGGGCGAGGGGCTCGACTGGGAGGCGATGCGGGTGCACGACCTCGCGCCCGTGCCCGACGCGCTCCACCCGCCGAGCGCGGGCGAGGAGGGCGGGGCGGAGCGGTTCCTCCGGGCGATCGAGCACGAGGTCCTGCCGTTCGTGGAGGGGCGGTGGCCCGTCGACCCGGCCCGCCGCGTGATCGCGGGGAGCTCGCTCGGCGGGCTCTTCGCGCTGTTCGCGACCTTCACGCGGCCCGGCCTCTTCCCGGGCGTGGTCGCGGTCAGCCCGGCGGTGATCTGGGCGGACGAGTGGCTCCTCGGCCTCGAGGAGCGGTTCCACGCGGGCGGCGGGGACCTCGACGCGCGCCTCTTCCTCTCGGGCGCGGCGGAGGAGTGGCCCGCGTTCCTCGCGAGCGTCGTCCGGCTCGAGGCGCGGCTCCGGGGCCGCTACCCGGGGCTCGACTACCAGTGGAGGCTGATCGACGGCGAGCGCCACTCCGGCACCAAGGCCGAGGGGTTCACGCGCGGTCTGCGCTGGGTCTTCGGCGGGCGGTAGCGCTACCCGCCGACCACCCGCAGCGTGGCCGGCGGCGCGGTGCGCTTCGGGAACTGGATGAGGTACTCGCCCGAGAAGCACGCGTCGCAGTAGCTCGCGCGCGGCTCGCCGAGGGCCTCGTAGAGGCCCTCGAGCGAGAGGTAGCCGAGGGAGTCGGCGGTGACGTACGTGGCGATCTCCGCGACGGAGTGGCTCGCGGCGATGAGCTCCTGGCGCGTCGGCGTGTCGATGCCGTAGTAGCAGGGCCAGGAGGTCGGCGGCGAGCTGATGCGGAGGTGCACCTCGCTCGCCCCGGCGTCGCGGATCATCTTCACGATCTTGCGGCTCGTGGTCCCGCGCACGACGGAGTCGTCCACCACCACGACGCGCTTGCCCCGGAGCACGTCGCGCAGGGCGTTGAGCTTCAGCTTCACGCCGAAGTGGCGGATCGACTGCTGCGGCTCGATGAACGTCCGGCCGACGTAGTGCGAGCGGACGAGCCCCATCGCGAACGGGACGCCGCTCTGCTCGGCGAAGCCGATCGCCGCGGGCACGCCCGAGTCGGGGACGGGGATGACGAGGTCGGCCGCGGCGGGCGTCTCCTGCGCGAGCCGCCGGCCCAGGGCCTGGCGCACGGAGTACACCGACCGGCCGAAGAGCACCGAGTCGGGCCGGGCGAAGTAGATGTGCTCGAACACGCAGCGGCCGAACCGCTGCGGCGGGCGCTGGTCGGGGAAGAGCCGCTCCGTCCGGAGCCCCGCCGCGTCGAGGATCACCAGCTCGCCCGGCTCGACCTCGCGCACGTACTCGGCCTCGATGAGGTCGAGCGCGGTGGTCTCGCTCGCGAGGCACCAGCTCCCCTTCAGCTTCCCGAGCACGAGCGGGCGGAAGCCCATCGGATCCCGCACGCCGACGATCGCGTTCGGGGTGAGGAACAGGATGCTGTACGCACCCGCCACCTTGCCGAGCGCCTGGCGGATCGCGCTCGCGAGGTACTCGGGCGTGCCGGGCGTCCCCATCGGGCAGGAGCGCGCGAGCAGGTGGACCACCACCTCGGTGTCCGTCGAGGACGTGAAGATCGATCCCTGCGCCTCGAGATCGGCGCGGAGGCCTTCGGCGTTGACCAGGTTGCCGTTGTGCGCGACCGCGACGGCGCCGCCCGCGTACTGGACCGCGATGGGCTGGGCGTTCTTGACGTGGGAGGCGCCGGTCGTCGAGTAACGTACGTGGCCGATCGCGGCGCCCCCCTTGAGCCGCTCGAGGGCGGGGGCGTCGAAGATGTCGGCGACGAGCCCCATGTCGCGATGGACGTGGAGCGTCTCGCCGTCGGTCGCTACGATCCCGGCCGACTCCTGGCCGCGGTGCTGGAGGGCGTGGAGGCCGAGGTAAGTGAAGTTTGCCGCCTCGGTGGACTGGCCGAGCGCCCAGATGCCGAACACGCCGCACTCGTCCTTCATCTTGTCGTAGACGGCGTCGTAGCCCATGGAGCGCGGCAGTATAACGGAACGAGGCAGATGAAGCCTCTCGCCAAGAACCTGCTCTCTTTCGTCGCGCTGCTGCTCGGTTTGGCGGCAGCGGCCCTCGCGGTCGCGTCCCTCCCGTGGGTCAAGCCGCGGCCGGCGGCCGCGCCGCGCATCGCGTCGATCACGCGGGGCGCCGGGCCCTTGCACGCCGGGGTGGGCGCCGCGCCCATCGAGGTCCCCCTGGGTGCCCCGATCGCGGGCTTCCCGCGCCTCGGGTTCCGGAGCGACGGGGCCGATCCGGTGGGGGCCCGGGCGCTCGTCCTCGCGGCGGGCGAGGCGCGCGTCGCGATCGTCTCCGCGGAGATCCTCCTCGTCCCGGACACGCTGCGCGCGGCGGTGCTCGCCCGCGTCCGCGACCTCCCGCTCACCGGCGTCGTGGTCCACGCCACACACACGCACGCGGGGCCGGGCGGCTACTACGAGAGCCTCCCCGCCGAGCGCGCGGGGCTCGGACCGTACGATCCGCGCATGCGCGACCTCGTCGCGAACGCCGCGGCGCAGGCGATCCGGCGCGCCTACGCGGACGTGGCGCCGGCGGAGCTCTCGGTCGCCCGGGGCCGCGCGGCGCAGCTGGTGCG
>JAEYOU010000431.1 GCA_023411405.1 Pseudomonadota bacterium
GCGCGCGCCTGGGCGCGGACCTCGTCGCGGGCCTTGTCCGGCTCGCGCGGCGGCGCCGGCCTCTTCTCGCGCGCCTTGCGCGGCTCGGTCGCCGCGGCGGTGCGGGCGGCCCAGGTGTCCTTGAGCGTGATGGTCCGGTTCCAGACCGGCGCGCCCGGCTTCGACTCGACGGGATCGGCGAAGAAGTAGCCCTGCCGGAGGAACTGGTACCGGCTGCCGGGGGCGGCGTCGCGGAGCGCCGGCTCGACGCGCGCGTGCGGGGCGTCCTGGAGCGACGCCGGGTTGAGCGCGTCGAGGAAGTTCGGCAGCACGTCGGGCTGCTCGACGTTGAAGAGCCGGTCGTAGAGCCGCACCGTCGCGGGGAGCGAGCGCGCCGCGTGCACCCAGTGGATGGTGCCGCCGCTGGTTCGCCGGGCGCCGTCGCGCCGCGGTGACTCGGCCTCGCCCTCGACGAGCGTCGAGGCGTCGTAGCTGCACCGGAGCGCCTGCACGTCGCCGGCCTCGCCGCGGACCACGCCCTCGCACCGGATGACGCAGGCGCCCGCGAGCCGCACCTCCCGCCCCGGCGCGAGCCGCTTCCAGTCGCGCGGCGGCGTCTCGGTGAAGTCGTCCCGCTCGATGAGGAGCTCGCCGCCGAACGGCACCGTGCGGCTCCCGCCGCGCTCCGGCTCGCCCGGCCACCAGGGCAGCTCGAGCTCGAGCTGCTTGCCCGGCGGCCAGTTCTCGATCCGCAGGGGGAGCGGGTTCAGGACCGCGAGGGCCCGGGGCGAGCGGTCCTCGAGGTCGCTGCGGATCGCGTACTCGAGCTTGCCGATGTCGACGAGGCTGTTGTTCTTGGCGACGCCGATGAGGTCGGCGAAGTCGCGCAGCGCCTCGGGGGTGACGCCGCGCCGCCGCATCCCCGCCACCGTGGGCATGCGCGGGTCGTCCCAGCCCGAGACGCGCCCCTCGTTCACGAGCTGGAGGAGCTTCCGCTTCGACATCACCGTGTAGCCGAGCGCGAGCCGCGCGAACTCGTACTGCCGCGGCCGCGGGTCCCACGGGCCGAGGTTGTCGAGCACCCAGTCGTACAGCTCGCGGTTGGACTCGAACTCCAGCGTGCAGATCGAGTGGGTGATCCCCTCGAACGCGTCCTCGAGCGGATGGGCGAAGTCGTACATCGGGTAGATGCACCAGGCGTCGCCCGTCCGGTGGTGGTGCGCGTGGCGGATCCGGTAGAGGAGCGGATCGCGCATGAGCACGTTCGGGTGCGCCATGTCGATGCGCGCCCGGAGCACGCACGCGCCGTCCTCGAACTCGCCCTTCCGCATGCGCCGCAGGAGGTCCAGGCTCTCCGCCGCCGGACGATCGCGGTACGGGCTGTTCACGCCCGGTCGCTCGAACGAGCCGCGGCCCTCGCGGATCTGCTCCTGCGTCTGGCCGTCCACGTACGCCTTGCCCTCGCGCACCAGGCGCTCGGCGCACTCGTACATCCGGCCGAAGTAGTCCGACGCGTAGTAGAGGTGCGCGCCGAAGTCCCCGCCGAGCCAGCGCACGTCCTGCTGGATCGACTCGACGTACTCCGTGTCCTCGGTGACCGGGTTCGTGTCGTCGAACCGGAGGTGCGTGCGGCCGCCGTACGCCTTCGCGAGCCCGAAGTTGAGGAGGATCGACTTGGCGTGGCCGATGTGCAGGTAGCCGTTCGGCTCCGGCGGGAAGCGGGTGACCACGCGGCCGCCGTTCCGGCCGGTCCGGAGGTCCTCCTCGACGATGTCGGCGAGGAAGTTCTGGGGACGCGCGCTCGGGCTCATCGACCGGAGTTGGTATCCCAGCGGGGCCGGGTGCGCAACGGCCCAGCGTCGCTCGCGAAGTGGGCAGGCGGGGAGAGGGTGGCGGAACGCCGCGCCTCGGGAGGAGCCGGTCCGTCCTGGCTGGTCGCGCGGGTGGGGGGCCCGCGCGCACGGAAGGCTCAGCCGATCGCCGCCATCGCCCCGTCGAGCCGCGCCAGCGTCTCCGCGCGCCCGAGGATCTGGACGACGTCGTACATCCCGGGCGAGGCCGTCCCGCCGGTGAGCGCCACGCGGACGGGCTGGGCGATCTTGCCGAGGCCCACGCCGCGCTTCTCCGCGGCGCCCTGGAAGAGCTTCTCGAGCGGCTCCGTGTCGAGGGCCGGGAGCGCGGCGACGCCGTCGCGGATCTCCTGGAGCACGGGCTTCGTGTCCGCGGTCAGGAACTTGGCCTTCGCCTTCGGGTCGAGGAGCGGCGGCGCGTAGAAGTACCGGAACTGCTCGACGTACGCGCCGAAGGTGGGCGCGCGCTCGCGGGCGACCGCGCACACGTGCCGGAGCTTCGCGTCGTCCTGGGCCGGGAGGCCGGCGGCCTGGAAGTGCGGGAGGGCGCGGCGGGCCAGCTCCTCGTCGGAGAGCTTCTTCAGCCACTCGTGGTTCACCCAGGCCATCTTCTCCGGGTTGAACACGCCGGCGGTCTGGCCCACGTCCTTCATGTCGAAGACGCGGATGAGCTCCTCGAGCGTGAAGATCTCCTGGTCGCCGTGCGACCAGCCGAGCCGGACGAGGTAGTTCACCACCGCCTGCGGGAGGAAGCCCATGTCGCGGTACGCGGTGACGCTGGTCGCGCCGTGGCGCTTCGAGAGCCGGGTCTTGTCCGCGCCCAGGATCATCGGGAAGTGCGCGAACGTCGGGACCGGGTACCCGAGCGCCTCGTACATGAGGATCTGCCGGGCGGTGTTGTTGACGTGGTCGTCCCCGCGCCCGACGAGGTTGATCTCCATCGTGACGTCGTCCACCACCGCGCCGAAGTTGTAGAGGGGCACGCCGTCGCCGCGGAGGATCACCTCGTCCTGCAGCGTCTCGTGCGGCGTCGCGATGCGGCCCTTCACGAGGTCGTCCCAGCTCGTCTCGCCGGTCTCCGGCACGCGGAGGCGGATCACGTGCGGCCGCGCGGGGTCGTAGGGCTTCTCGCGGCACGTGCCCGGGTACCGGAACTGCACCTTGGCGGCCTCGGCCGCCTTGCGCTGCACGTCGAGCTCCTCGCGCGTGCAGTAGCAGGCGAAGGCCTTCTCCTCGCGGATGAGCTTCTCCGCGTGCGCGCGGTAGAGGGCGAGCCGCTGGGTCTGGAAGTACGGCGGGTGGGGGCCGCCGATGTCCGGCCCCTCGTCCCAGTCGAGCCCGAGCCAGCGCAGGCCCTCGAGGATGGCGTCCACCGCCTGCTGGGTCGAGCGCTCGCGGTCGGTGTCCTCGATCCGCAGGATGAACCTGCCGCCCATCCGCCGGGCCCAGAGCCAGTTGAAGAGCGCGGTGCGGGCGCCGCCGATGTGGAGGTAGCCGGTCGGGGAGGGCGCGAAGCGGACGCGGGGCGGGGTGGTCATGGCGCGGGGAACGTAGTCCAAGTCCGCGCGCGGGTCCACGAAGGCCGACGCCTGGCTCACCGCACCACGACCCCCGCGTACCCCACGACGTGGTCGTCGTCGCCGCTCACCTCGCCCGAGTGCGCATGGCGGACGAGCTCGGCCTCGCGGGCGCCGAGCGCGCGGGCGGCGAGCAGCATCACGACCGCGGGGATGATCCCGCACATCGTGATCTCCTCCTCGTGCACCCGCCGGTACAGCTCCTCGGCGTCGAGCGCGAGGAGCGGCTCCAGCGCGCGGCGATCGGCGGCGCGCGCCTCGGCGGCGGGCAGGTAATGGCTCATGTCCGACGAGGCGACCACGAGGGCGCCCGCGGCGCGGGCGGCGGCGGCGACGGTCTGGGCCAGCCTCTCGCACTCGCGGTACGACAGGTGGCCGAGGCAGAGCGCGCCCAGCGCCACCTCGGGGCGGGCGCGCTGCAGGAAGGGGAGCTGCACCTCGAGCGAGTGCTCGCGGGCGTGGGCGGCGGCGTCCGGGGCCACGCCGGGGCCGCCCGCGAGGGCCGCCTGGAGCGCGGGATCGAGGGGGACCGCGCCGAGCGGCGTCCGCCACGCCTCCGCGGGCGAGAGCGCCGCCCGCGACGAGCCGAGGCCGGTGTGGTTCGGCCCGAGGAGCAGCACGCGCCTGGGGACGGTCGCCGCGGCGTAGGTCGCACCGGCGACTGCACCCGAGTACATGTACCCAGCGTGCGGGACCACGAGGCCCAGGCTCGGGCGCCGGCCGGGCTCCACGCTGCGCCCGCCCGCCAGGTACCGATCCACCCCGGCGGCCAGCGCCGCGGCGCCCGCCGGGTAGAACGTGCCCGCCACGGCAGGTTCCCGGATCATGGCTCTTGGAGTATAACGACGCAGAGATGCCCCGGAAGACGGTGCTCATCGTCGACGACTCGCAGGCCATCCTGGACGCGCTCACGAGCGCGTTCGAGGAGGCCGGCTACGCGGTGGCGAGCGCGACGGATGGTGAGGAGGTCTTCCGCAAGCTGGCCGCCT
This sequence comes from Pseudomonadota bacterium, assembly GCA_023411405.1. Taxonomy (GTDB): domain Bacteria; phylum Myxococcota; class Myxococcia; order Myxococcales; family Anaeromyxobacteraceae; genus Anaeromyxobacter. Next base: position 4,396 of record JAEYOU010000431.1, read on the forward strand.
CCAACCCGGACGCCCTCCTGCTCGACATCTACATGCCCAAGCTGAACGGGGCGGACGTCTGCCGGCTCGTGAAGTCCCACCCGCACTGGAAGAAGACGTACCTCGTGCTCATGTCGTCCCGGATCAGCGAGCGCGAGATGGACGTCTACAAGCGGATCGGCGCCGACCAGGTCCTGCGCAAGCCGTTCGATCCCGCCCTCGCGGTCGGGATCGTCGACAAGGCGCTGGGGATCGAGCGGTAGGACGAAGGGCTCGCCCAGGAACAGGAACGCCCCGGCGGCCGTGCCACCGGGGCGTCGCTCGACCGCCGGCTCACCCGCTACGTGCAGGGCACGGAAGAGATCCGCAGCGTCAGCGCGCCGGACTTCATCATCGCTCCGGTCGTGGACGGGCTCCAGACGGAGACCTGGTAATCCCGGTACGGCAGGGTGCCGTTCGTCGCGACCGCGTTCCGGGTATCGAAGACCGCGCTCATGGTCGTGGAGTCGGTCACCGTGACCGCCGCGGGGGCCGGGTACCAGGTGCTGCCCGCGTCGGGCGAGAACATGAGCTGAGAGACCGGGTTCCCGTTCGCGTCCGGGCGCGCGAAGTTCGTACCGCGGAGCGTGATCGTGTACGGCGCCTCGCGCTGCTGCACGCAGGTCAGGCTGAGGGAGGTGAGGGTCGGCGCCCCCGGGAGCACGCTGAACGAGACCTCGTTGGAGACCGCGGCGCCGGGGTTTGTGAGCGAGAGCCCGTACACGCCGGTCTCGAGCGAGGGGAGGCTCCCCGAGACGCCCAGGTTGAGCGCCGCGGTGACCGTGGTCGCGGTCGGGTTGGTGACGGTGACCGTGCGGGTCACGGGGCTCGCGCTGCCGACGGGGCCGCGCAAGGTGGCGGTGCCGGCGCCGCGGATGTTCGACGCGGTGAGGGTCGCGTTGACCGTGGTCCCCTGCTGGCCGCCGGCCGGAGACACCGAGCGGAGCACGGCCACGTTCGAGAAGACGCGGAAGGAGAAGGTCGACGACGTCCCGCCGCCCGTGAACCCGAGGTACGCGTCGTAGAGGCCGTCGGGCCTCCCGCCGAGGCTCGCCGTCCCGACGACGCTCGTGGCGCTCACCGACGTCGGGGTGACGGTCCAGGACGCGCCGGTCGGGGGGACGATCGTGATCTGGTTCGCGTTCGAGAGGCTCGAGCCCGCGAACGTGAGCGTGACGCTCTCGCCCTGGTACGGCCGGGTCGGGTTGGTGCTGAGCCCGGTGATCAGGGGCGGGCTCCCCACCGACGAGTACGTGAGCGAGTTGGACGTCCTGGTGCCGTTCCGCACCGTGACCGTGTAGCTCCCGTCCGCCTCGAGGAGGAGCTGGGAGACGAGCAGGCGCGTCGCGTCGATGTACGTCGTGAGCGGCGGGTCGCTCGTCCCGAGCGGCGAGAAGACCACCTGCGACGTGGTGTCGAACCCGGTCCCCGTGACCACGACGTCCACCGGCGCGTTTGTCTGGCCCGTCGAGGGGGAGATCGAGGTGAGGGTGGGCGTGGCGCTCACGACGTCGAGCTCGCGGCAGCTCGAGGCCGTGGTCCCGTCGTTCACGACCCACAGGTTGTACGTGCGCGGCTGGAGGCCGGCCGCGTCGAGGACGCAGTCGAGGCCGCCGGCGCCGTCCGGGGTGGTGGGGAGGCCGAAGCTGTTCTGCGTGTCGCGGCAGGACGCGGCGACGTGGCAGACGCTGCCGCTCGAGAACCCGCTCCCGGTGATGCGCAGCGTCGTCCGGGAGCCGGTGTTCACGCTCGCGGGCACGACGCCCGTGAGGGTCGGGGCGACGGACGTCACGTCGAACGGGACGGCGTTGGAGATCACCCGGTCGGCGTTCACGACCCGCATGCTGAGCACGGTGATCGGCACGTCCGCCAGGTCGAGGTCGAACAGCAGGCTCGTCCGGCTCACGACCGGGCAGGGCCGGGTCGCGCCCTGCGGGCAGACCCCCTCCGCGCGGTAGGTCCGGGACCCGCCCGGCGCGCTGACGCGGACCGTGGTCTCCTCGCCCAGGGAGAACCGCTCGCCGGTCAGCGTCACGGTGAGCGGGGTGAGGCGGCCGTGGTTGGCCGCGCCGGGGGAGAGGGTCAGGATCCGCGGCGCGACGGCGGTCGAGGGGCCGCAGACGCCGTCGCGGCAGATCTGCCCGGCGCCACAGCTGATGTTGCAGCCGCCGCAGTGGCCGGGGTCGCGCTCGGTGTGGATGCACTGATCCTCACCGTCGCAGACGTGCCTGCAGGCCGAGAGGTCCACGGTCGACGATCCCTTGCTGCAGGCCGACGCGCCGGCGCCGACGAGCGCGCAGAGGCCGAGGAGCGCCGCGCGCCCTCCCGCGCGC
>JAEYOU010000453.1 GCA_023411405.1 Pseudomonadota bacterium
ATCTCACGCTCGCGGCCGTCCACGACAGCCTGGAGGCCGGCCAGCAGCGCGGCGCGCGGATCGTCACCACCCACGACGAAGTTGCGCGGGGAACGACCATCCAGGGCGGCGGCGCCGTCGCGCTCGCGGCGCGCGGGACGAGCGGCGAGGGGACGGGCCGCGTGGCGCTCGAGGCGGCCACCGTGCAGGCCGGCGGTGCGCTCACAGTGAAGGGCGAGGACGTGCGGATCGCCGATGCCCGCGAGGCGCACGCGTCCGTCACCACGGACGCCTGGAGCAAGAAGGGCTTTCTCAGCACGAAGAAGGTCACGACGCGCGACGAGGTGAACGAGGACCTCTCGGTCGGGAGCCTCCTCTCCGGCGGCACGGTGGCCGTCGAGAGCGCGGGTGACCTCCTCGTCCAGGGGAGCCAGGTGGTGGGCCAGGGTGACGTCACCCTCCGCGCCGCGGGGGACCTCGTCGTCGCGGCGGGCGAGGACCGTTTCACCGAGAAGCACGAGCGGCTCGAGACGCGGAGCGGCCTCCTCGGAGCGAGCGGCGGCCTCGGCTTCACGATCGGCACGCAGAACAAACGGGTCACCACGGACATCGACGGGGTCTCCCATCTCCGGTCCGGGGCCGACGGGACCACCGTCACCACCGGCAGCACGATCGGCTCGGTCGAGGGCAGCCTGGTCCTCGACGCCGGCCGCCGCCTCGACCTGCGCGGCAGCGACGTCACCGCAGCTCGCGACCTCACGCTCGCCGGCGAGGACGTGCTCCTCGACTCCGTCTACGACGTCACGCGGACGCGCCAGGAGACGGTCCTCACGCAGACCGGGTTCACGGTGGCGATCTCGAACGGCGCCATCGACGCCGCGGTCGCCGCGTACCAGACCGCGCGGCGCGCGACCGAGGTGAAGGACGACCGCCTCCGGGCGCTGTACGCGCTCCGGGCGATGCGCCAGGCCCAGGCCGCGGCCGACGCCGTGAAGGCGCTCGCCCGGAAGGACTCGCGCAGCGTCACCGTCACGGTCGGCGTGAGCCACTCCGAGAGCCGGACGGAGTCGACCACGCTCTCCAGCACCGCGCTGGGGTCGAGCGTGATCGCCGGCGGCGACGTGCGCGTCACCGCCCGCGGGGCGGCCTCCGGCGAAGGCGGCGACCTGACCGTCGTCGGGAGCACCGTCGAGGGCGGGAGCGTCTCGCTCGACGCGGCGCGCGACCTCCACCTCCGCTCCGCCGAGAACCGGCTCGACACCTCGAGCGACTCGCTGAGCTGGTCGATCACCGCCGGGGTCGGCGTGACGGTCGGCCAGGGCAAGGGCGCCGCCGCGGGGTTCCAGGCGACCGGAAGCATCGGCACCTCCGAGGAAGACGCCCACGACCGGACCTACAGCGAGACCGCGATCCGCTCCGGCGGCGCCATCTCGCTCCGCAGCGGCCGCGACACGGCGCTCCGCGGCGCCGTCGTGACCGGAGACTCCATCGCCGTCGACGTCGGGGGCGACCTGAGCCTCCGGAGCGATCAGGACTCGTCCACCTACCACTCCACCGACCTCTCCCTCGCGGGCCAGGGCACGGTCGGCTACGGGTACAGCGCCAGCCTCACCGCGAGCTACGCGGGGATGGAGTCGAAGTACCGCTCGGTGCAGGAGCAGACCGGGCTCTTCGCCGGGCAGGGCGGCTACACCGTCAAGGTCGCCGGCAAGACGCACCTCCAGGGCGCGGTGATCGCGTCCGAGGCCGACGCCTCGAAGAACCTGCTCGACACCGGCAGTCTCACCTGGTCGGACCTCGACAACGAGAGCAAGTTCAGCGCGGTCAGCGTCTCGGTGACCGTCGGCACCGGCGGCGGCGGCGTCACGCCCGGCGTGCCCATCCAGGGGGAGAAGAGCAGCACGACCCGCGCCGCGGTGAGCCCCGGGACCATCGTCGTCCGCGACGGGGCGACGGACCTCTCCGGCCTCTCGCAGGACACCGCGCACGCGGCCAACGCGATCGGCAATAGCTTCGACCGCGCCAAGATCGAGGAGCAGAAGGAGCTCGTCCAGGTCTTCGGCGAGGAGGGGTTCAAGGCCGTCGGCGACCTCGCGCAGCGGTACACGAAGCCGTACACCGACGCCGAGCTGCTCGAGCGGCAGGCGACGCGCTACGAGGAGCTGCTCGCGAAGGGGGACGCGCTCACCGAGCAGGAGCGCCAGGAGCGCCAGGCGTACGAGGACGGCGGCTTCCGCCCCGACAACGTGCAGCAGACCCTCGCGCACGCCCAGGAGCAGAAGCAGCGGTACCAGGAGCAGTACGACCGCTGGAAGGACGGCAGCCCGCTCAAGACGGCGCTCCACGCCGCCGTGGGCGCGATGCAGGCCGGCCTCGGCGGCGGGAGCATCGTCGCCGGCGGCGTCGGCGCGGGGACGTCCGAGCGGCTCTCCGAGGTGACGGCGAACCTGCCGAGCTCGGTGAGGCCGTACGTGAGCGCCGTGATCGGCGCTGTCGCGGCGAAGGTGACCGGGGCGAACGGGCTGGGTGCGATCACGGGCGGAGCGGTGGCGGATACCGGGGCGAAGTTCAACCGCGATCTCCATCTCAGCGAGCTCCAGCGGATCTACGACATCGCCCGGCGGATGGAGGCGGAAGGGCTCGAGAAGTACGGGTTCGAGAACATTGGCCAGGCGATCAACGCCCTCCAGGTCGCCGCCTGCGGCTTGGTCCAGTGCGCGGCGCAGATCGCCGACGACGACGTCGGGATGCACCTGCGCCAGCGCCAGGGCGAGAGCCCGGAGATGGCGAGGTGGCGGAACCTCCTGCTCGCCGACGCCGCAGGGACGGGCGATTTCAAGTACACGACCTTCGATGCGATGAAGGACTTCAGCAACCGGGTGGACGACGAAGCCTTCCGGTATCTGACCCGGAAGCGCGAGCCCGGCGTGCGGCCCCGCCTCTCCACCCTGATGCTGACCGGCGGCGAGAGCCTCGAGGCCACGCCGGAAGAGCTCTCGCTCCTCAACGCCGACATGCGCCGCCACGACACCGTCTTCAACTCGGCGGCCGCCTACGGCGCGCTCGCGGGCGTGGTGCGCTTCGGGGAGAACCTCGTCTACCTGTCGCTCGACACGGGCATGGCCATCGGCGGGGATCGGGGACCGAACAACTCCGCGCTCACCCTCGTAGGCGCCTTCGAGCGCGACGGGCTCATGACGATCCCGAACGGGATCGGCACGCAGATCGACCTGATCAAGAACGGCGACGCCGTGACGTTCGGCGATTTCATGTTCGGGTCGTACATGACGGCCAGCTCGCTCTCGAACCTCACGCTCAACCCGCAGGGCCTGACGCTGACCGTCCCCGCGCTCGAGATCGTACCCGGGCGCGCGGGCAGCCTGGCGTGGAGCGCTGGCCAGATCGTCCTCCCCACGCTCGAGAACGTCCCTGCTGCCTTGGGGCCGGCTGCTGGGTCGATCGTGCTCATGAGCCAGAGCGGCGGTTCGAGCGACTCAGGCGAAGAGCGGCCCACGTGGCGGGAGTCCGAGGTGGACGTCGGGAAGGAGCTTCCGAAGAATGCGCGCGAACAGGTCGCGTTCAAGGCGGGCCAAGAGGTCCCAACAAGCACGAAGGGTAGCGTTCGCCCCGACTGGTGCTACGGCAAGTGCACAATCGAGGTGAAGAACTATGACATCAACACCAACAGCGACGGACTGGTTCAGAAGGTCGCGGAGCAAGCAAAGCAGCGAGCGATTGAGCTCCCCGAGGGAACCACGCAGAAGGTGGTCATCGACGTTCGCGGGCAGCAGTACAGCCAGGCGCAGCTCGCCCAAATAGCGAGATCCATCCAGCAGCGATCCGGTGGCGTCGTCAAGGTGAAGGATATTTCATTCAAGAAGAGCTCTCGATGACGACCGTGGGCATGAAGGGCGGAGTGTTCCTCTCGGAGCTTGGGCCGGCGTCCGACGTTGACGCGTTCTTCCAGTCTATACGGGCGTTCGTCAGCGAACCAACGACGCTCGGTCTCGACCTCCTCCTCGATCGGCTCTACCGTCGGTACTTGACAGCCGAACAGCTCCCCAGAGCGGCCGCCCTCATGCAACACGTTGAAGCTCGTTTCGCGTCGTTGAGTGCGAACGTCCTGCATCAGGTCGGACTCGGCAAGATGACCCGCCTGCAGGCTGGCCACGGCACCCTGGCTGATGTCTTTGCCCCCTTCTTCGAAGCGTTCCGCGAGTGCGCGGAGAGTGCTTCCGAGACCGCCGCAGCTTGTAGGGACCTTCCAGATTTCGAGTACCTCCCGGTCCGACTCATCCGCTCGGATGAACCCTGGTTCTCGATCGATGACGACAGGCCCCTGGCCGAGTACGACCGCCTCGAAGGCGAACCTTTCTGGAAGGAATGACAGATCCCATGTGCAGCTCAGGAACCAAGGACACGTCGATGCGCAACTTCACCATGCCTCGGAGTACCCTTCTTGCGGTGCTCGCCGTTGCTGCTGTGTTCCAGCCTCGCTCCGCGCTCGCCGCCGACCCCCTCGCCCGCGCAGGCAAGGTCGAGGTCTCGTTCGAGGAGGCCCGCGGCCTCGTCGAGGCGCTGCCGGACACGGATCAGGCTGCCCTCGCCAAGGACCCGGCCATGCTCTCCCAGCTCCTGCGTGCGCACCTGACGCGCAGGACCGTCATCGTCGAGGCCGCGTCGAAGAAGTTCGACCAGCGGCCTGCGGTCAAGGCCCAGCTCGAGCGCGTGCGCGAGCAGGCGCTCATCGACCTCTACCTCGACTCTGTGTCGAAGCCGCCGGAGGGCTTTCCCTCCGACGCCGAGGTGCAGGCCGCCTACGACGCCAGCAAGGCTTCCTTCGAGGTCCCGCGCCAGTTCCGGGTCGCCCAGATCTACGTCGCGGTCGCGAAGGGCGCCGACAAGGCGGTGGAGAGCGAGGCGAAGAAGAAGCTCGACGGCATCGTGAAGAAGCTCGCGTCGAAGAGCGCCGACTTCGCCGCCCTCGCGAAGGCCGAGAGCGACGACGCCCAGACGGCGGCCAAGGGCGGCGAGATCGGCTGGCTCACGGAGGCGCAGATGGTGCCGGGCATCCGCAGCACCGCCACCGCGCTCGCCAGGGACGCCGTCTCCGAGCCGGTCCGGCTCGACGACGGGTGGCACGTCCTCAAGCTGCTCGACGCCCGCCCCGCCGGGCCCCGCCCGCTCGCCGAGGTGCGCGACGCGCTCGTCTCCCAGCTCCGCGCCGCGAGGGCGCGCGACCTGCGGCAGGCGTACGTCGCGAGGCTCCTCGAGCAGAACCCGCCCGCGATCAACGAGCTGGCGCTGCCGAAGGTGCTCGACAGGGCGAAGTAGTCAGCTGCACCGCCCCGGAACGGTCGTTCGTGTCGAGCGAAGAATGCGGGTGGATGAGACGTGCTCGTCGCTGACGCCGCAGCCCCGGGAGCAGCTTGAGGTCACTGATGCTCGCGCCGCTTCAGGTGCTCCAACCACCTCGATGCTACGACGCTGAGGACGAGGAGTGGGAGTTCACACCCTCGGTGGACGCCATGACTGCGACTCACGACAGCCTGCGAACCGCACTGCGCCGCTTCATGGCCGGCGAGTCCAGCCGTGAGCTGGCTGCGGAGATCGAAGTCGCGCTCGACGACCTCTTCCCAGAGGATCGTGGCGAACCCTCCACCGATGCCGCGTGTGTGGCGCCCACTTGGAGCTCGTGGCCCAACGCTCGTTTCGCGAGCTGACCGTGGAAGAGGCGCGCCGAGCGAGATCGGCGGTCTCTCGCAACGGGTAGGATCGTTCGCCGCTCACCCTTCGACAGGCTCAGGGTGAGCGGGTGCTCGTGCCGCGCGGGGGCAGTGTCGCGGGCAGGCATGTTCACCGCTCGTGCTTCGACAAGCTCAGCACGAGCGGGCACTTGGACCTCCGCTCTGCCTGAGCCTGTCGAAGGCCGGGCGGCGCTCGGATCACCTCCCCGGCGCCGCCGGGTGCCCCCGCATCCCGCCGCCGGTGGCCTGCCGCAGGAACGCGCCGACGCTGCGGTAGCTGTGGAGCTTGTTCGTGTGGGCGACGACCTCGACGGCGCCGCCCTCGCCGAGCGTGCGGGCGACGAGCGCCTCGCCGAGGTGGTGCACGACGACGAGCGCGCCGCCGCAGTACGGGCAGACCTCGGCGGCCTCGGCGGTCGAGCCGAGGGCGTCGCAGTTGGTGCACCGGAACCCGGCCCGCGCGAAGTCCTCCTCGAGCACGAGCCGGTGCACGCGCCCCTGGTTGAGCGCGTTCACGACGTCGTCCGGCCCGAGCACGGCGAGGCCGCCGCGGAGCGACTCGCCCACGATCTCGTCCACGATCCGCGCCTCCTCGTGCGTCTCCTGCTCGCGGACCGCGGCGGCGGCGCCCTCGACGACGCCGGTGCGGCGCTGGCCGTCGCCGGACTCCCACTCGCGCGGCCGCGGGATCCGGGCGATCACCGCCGCCCGGAGCCGCTCGGGCAGCTCGCGCTCGAAGGCGGCCAGGTTCTGCGACGTCCCGACGAGCACGAGCCGCGCGCCGGGCGTCTGGTCGAAGAGCGAGGTCGCCTGCTCCGCGACGCGGCGGCGGTTCTTCTTCACGAACTCCTCGGTGCGCCGCTCGTCCTTCTTCTCCCGCTCGTACTGGCGCCCCGACGCGCCCGCGGTGCCGGCGTTCCACTCGTCCCGGTCGGCGCGCGGCACCTCCCCGCGCAGGCTCTCCTCTCCGGTGAGGTCGCCCAGGGACACCTGGTAGATGTCCCCGCCGCTCGAGTCGGTGGCGATCACGATGGCCGGCTCCTCGTCCTCCGCGAGGCGCGCGAGCTGCGTGAGGTGCGGGATGTGGTCGGTGCAGAGCTCGGGCACGAACGAGCGGCGGAAGAAGTGGACGCTCCAGAGGTTCATCGTCTCGCAGGCGAAGAGCGCCACGCCGTTCTTCTCGGGCTCGTGCACCTGACCGGTGAGCTCTGCGGCCCAGTCCTCGACGCGGCGGAGCGTCCGGGCGAGGCCCTCGCGACCCGGGCTGCCCTCGGGGTACTGGGCGAGCGTCTTGCGGAGCTTCTCCTGCACGAACAACCGCACGCGCTCCCGCTGCTGCTCGTCGCTCCAGCGGACGTCGAGGTAGAGGCTCACGATCGGCTCGTCGCCGCTTCGGAGCTTGGCCAGGTCGGTCAGGGTGCCGTCGAGCACGGTCATGGTCGCTTGCCTCGCTTTCGTGGGTGATTCGGTGGACCCAGGCTGGCCCCAAAGTGCACACCGGCGGGGTCCCGCGCGATGGGCGGGCGGCCCTCCGGCGCGCCGGCGTTGATGGCGCTGGGCCGCCGAGCTATGAGGCCCTCGTGGCCCTCCTCGACGCAGTCCGCGCCCTCACGTCCTTCGACCCGCCCCCCGCGCTCCCCGCGTGCGATCTCGAGCAGCTCGTGCACGTGCTGACCGCGCACGGCCTCGCGCCCCTCGCCTCGTATCAGGTCGAGCACACGCGCCTCGGCGCCGGGCTGCCGGCCACCTTCCGGGAAGCGCTCCTGGGGCAGTACCAGGGAGTCGTCAACGACAATGTGCTGAAGCTCGTCGGGTTGCGCGGGTCCCTGCGGGCTGCCCCCGACGTACCCGTGATCGTCCTCGAGGCGGCCGCGTACGTGGACTGGCTCTACCCGCACATGGCGTTCCGGCCCGTCGGGGAGCTCCGCATCGCCCTGCGCGCCCAGGACGCGGAGCGGTTCGCCGCGGCGGTGAAGGACCAGCTCCAGCTCGCCCGGACCGAGCAGGGCGGGAAGATCGCGGTCTTCACGGACGGGCGGATCACGGTGACGGCGCAGGAGGGGCTCTGGCCCGGCGGGCCCCCGGACGAGCCGCTGTTCGAGCGCCGGCTCCCCCACCGGGCGTTCGGGGAGTCGGTCTCCCGGCCGTCCCCCGAGGACGCGCTCCTCTGCGCGGTGGGCGACCAGGCGGTCCAGGGCCTGCTCACGCCGCTCATCACGTGGGTCGACCTGCGCGAGCTCCTCCGGCTGCCGCTCGACGTCGAGGGCGTGCGCGCGCGCGCCGCCGCGGCGGGCCTCGGGCGCGCGCTGTACGGCGTCTCCCGGCTCGTCGCGCACTTCTTCCCCGAGGTCGCCCCCGCCGCGGAGCGGCTCCGCCCGACACTCTCCGCGGCGGAGCGGGCGGCCATCGAGCGGGTGGTCGAGGCTGCGCAGGACCCTGCGCGGCTGCGACACGTCCGGGGCGCCGAGGAGCTCGCGCGCCTGGTGGTGGCGCCGTGATGGCCCGGGGGGCTCGTGGTAGGCTGCGCGTCCGGTAGCTTCCTCGACAGCTCGTGCTTCGACAGGCTCAGCACGAGCGGGGAAGAGCGGACCAGCAACGCGGAGGCTGACAGAACGTGAACATCACCGTCATCGGCACGGGCTACGTCGGCCTGGTGACCGGCACCTGCTTCGCCGAGTCCGGGAACACCGTCACCTGCCTCGACATCGACCCGAAGAAGATCGAGCTGCTCCGCGCGGGCGGGATCCCGATCTACGAGCCGGGGCTCGAGGAGCTCGTGCGCCGCAACGCGCGCGAGGGACGGCTCGCCTTCACGACCTCCTACGCCGAGGCGATGAAGGGCCCGCAGGTCGTCTTCATCGCGGTCGGGACGCCGCCGGGCGAGACGGGTGAGGCCGACCTCACCTACGTGCTCCAGGCCGCCGCCGAGCTCGCGAAGAACCTGCGGCAGTACACGGTGGTGGTGAACAAGAGCACCGTCCCGGTGGGGAGCGCGGACCGCGTGGCGGAGGTCGTGCGCCAGCACACGACGCAGCCGTTCGACGTCGTCTCGAACCCCGAGTTCCTCAAGGAGGGGGCGGCGATCGACGACTTCATGCGGCCCGACCGCGTCGTGGTCGGCGTCTCCTCCGAGCGGGCGCGCGCGGTCATGGCCGAGCTCTACGCGCCGTTCGTGCGCGCGGAGCAGCCGGTGCTGTTCATGGACGTCCGCTCCGCCGAGCTGACGAAGTACGCGGCCAACGCCATGCTCGCGACGCGCATCTCGTTCATGAACGAGATGGCGACGCTGTGCGAGCGGCTGGGCGCCGACGTGGACATGGTCCGGCGCGGCGTCGGGTCGGACAAGCGGATCGGCCACCCGTTCCTGTTCCCCGGGGTCGGCTTCGGGGGTTCCTGTTTTCCCAAGGATTTACGGGCGGTTACGACGCTCGCCCGCAACATTGGCCTCGACTTCGACCTCCTCCGCGCGGTCGAGCGCGTGAACGAGCGGCAGAAGAAGTGGCTCGTCGAGAAGGCGCTCAAGCACTTCGGCTCGCTCGCGGGCAAGACGTTCGCGCTCTGGGGGCTCGCCTTCAAGCCCAAGACCGACGACATGCGCGAGGCACCGTCGATCACGGTCATCGAGGCGCTCCTCGGGAACGGCGCCAAGGTGCGGGCGCACGATCCGGTGGCGGCGGAGGTCGCGGCGCGGCTCTTCCACGGCCGCGGGGTCGAGCTCTCGGCGACGCCCTACGCGGCGGTCGAGGGCGCGGACGCGCTCATGCTCGTGACCGAGTGGAACGAGTTCCGCCAGCCGGATCTCGCGCGGCTCAAGGGGCTCATGCGCCAGCCGGTCCTGTTCGACGGGCGGAACGTGTGGGACGCGAAGAAGGCGCGCGAGGCCGGGTTCACGTACTACGGCGTGGGGCGGTCGGGGCGGGAGTGACGCGCCCCGGCGCGGCGACGGCGGACCGGATCGTCCGCCGGAGCTGCTCCAGCGTGTACGGCTTGTCGAGGAACGACACGCCCGGCTGGGCGCGCAGGGCCTCCACGTCGCCGCCGTCGTGGAACCCCGACGAGACGACCACGGGCAGCCCCGGCGCGGTCGCCCGGAGCGCCTCGATCACCTCCGCGCCCGTCATCTCCGGCATCATCACGTCCACGATCGCGAGGTCGTAGCCGGCGGCGTGGGCCGCCTGGGCGCGCACCGCGTCCCGGGTGCCGTCGCACTCGACCGTCTCGCAGCCGTTCCCGCGGAGCAGCAAGGCGAGCGAGGCGCGCACGTTGCGCTCGTCGTCCACGACGAGCACCCGGAGCCGCCGCCCGAGCCCCTCCTGCTCCGCCGGGGGCACCGGCGCCGCGGCCGGGGCGTCCACCGCCGGGAGGAGGAGCGCGATCGTGGTCCCCGCGCCCGGCGCGCTCGTCACCGCCACGCCACCCCCGTGGGCGCGGACGGTCCCGTAGACCTCCGCGAGGCCGAGCCCCGAGCCCTTCCCGACGGCCTTGGTCGTGAAGAACGGCTCGAACAGGTGACTGCGCGCCTCCTCGGAGAGGCCGACCCCGGTGTCCGCGACGGCGAGCTCGAGGTACGTCCCCGGCGCGATCCCGAGGGGCGCGGCGCGCTCCGGCGAGACCGCCGCCGCGCGCGTCCCGATGGTGAGCGTCCCGCCCTCGGGCATGGCGTCCCGGGCGTTGAGCGCGAGGTTCAGGACCGCGGCGTGGAGCCGATCGGGATCGCCGGCGACGGCGGCGGGACGGGACTCGAGCCGGGTCGCGACCGTGATGCGCTTGTCGATGCTCCGCTCGAGCAGGCCGCGCACGGCGAGGACGATCCCGTCGAGGTCGACGAGCGCCGTGCGCGTCGGCTGCTTCCGCGCGAAGGCGAGGAGCTGGCGCGTGAGCCCGGCGGAGCGGAGGGCGGCCTCCCGGATGGCGTTCACCGTCTCCCGGGCGTCGCTCGCGAGGTCGGCGCCGGAGAGGTGCTCGACGCTCCCGAGGATCGCGGTGAGCTGGTTGTTGAAGTCGTGGGCGACCCCGCCCGCGAGCCGGCCGATGCCCTCGAGCTTCTCCGCCTGGCGGAGCCGGTCCTCGATCTGCCGCTGCTCGGTGACGTCCCGCCCGACGCCCACGATGGCCACCACCGCCCCCGCCGCGTCGCGCACGGCCGTGTCCGCCCACGCGAGCCAGCGCCAGCCCTGCACGGTGAGGGCGCGCTGCTCCACGTAGGCGGCCCAGGGCGGGCGGTACAGCGCCTCCATCGCGCGCGCGGTGGCCTCGCGATCCTCCTCGTGGACGAGCGGCATGAAGTCCTTCCCGAGCAGCTCGGCCTCCGTCTTCCCGAACAGCCGGCAATAGCTCGGGCTCACGAACAGGAAGCGGCCGCTCGCGTCCACCTTCACGACGAGGTCGGTCTGGTTCTCGACGAGGAGCCGGTACTTCTCCTCGCTGGCGCGGAGGCGCTCGGCGGCGCGCTCGCGGCCCTCGACCGCGTTCGCGAGGAACAGGTTGGTCAGCACGACCACGAAGCAGAACACCTGCGCCTCGAACTGCCGCGCCGCGGTCGCGAAGGCGCCGGTGCCGGCCACCGCGGTGGCGAGCGCCACGACGACGAACACGAACCCGGCGGCGGTCGCGCCGCGCAGCCCGAGGCGGAGGGCGATCCAGACGAGCGGCGGCACCACGACGGCCTGGATCGGCCGGGCGGCCTCCGGCGGCTGCAGGAACACGAGCCAGGACGCGAGCGCGCACGCCAGCACGAGCGCGATCCGCTCGGCGCGCGTCCAGGCCGGGCTCACGCCACGGGGGAGGCCCGGCTCCGTCCACGCGAGGATCGGCGTGGCGGCGACGATCATCCCCAGCCCCGCGCCGGTCCAGAGATCGTGCCACACGGGCCCGATCGGCCCGCCGTACACCCGGGCGATGACCGCGGCGGAGAGGAGGTTCAGGAGCCCGCTCGCCAGCAGCGGGCCGGCGATCGCGATCGCGATGAGGTGGCCGGGGTGGGAGAGCCGCGGGCGGCCGCCGCAGAGCCGCACGACCGCGGCCGCGGCCAGCCCCGGCTCGAGCACGTTCCCGACCGCGAAGGTCGCGACGAGCAGCGCGGGCTGTCCGGCGGACAGGTTGAAGAGCGCCATCGGCAGCGCCGCGGCGGCGAGGAGCGCCGGCCACCGCCGGCGCTCGCTCACGAGCAGCGCGCCGAAGACCAGCCCGGACGCGGGCCAGAAGAGCGCGACGCTCTGCGGCCCGGGCGTGAGCGCGAGGCCGAGGAGGCAGAGGAGGAAGTTCGCGGTGGCGAACAGGAGCAGGCCCGCGGCGGGCCGGGCCGGCGGCGGGAGCGCGCTCCACACCCGCCGCGCGG
>JAEYOU010000268.1 GCA_023411405.1 Pseudomonadota bacterium
AGGCAGAGCGCGCCCCAGTCGTTGCGGGTGGCGGTGCGCGCGGCCCGGAGCGTGGTCGCGACCGCCGCGAGCTGCGGGAAGGCGGCGGCGACCGCGGCGAGCGTCTCCTCGGCGCGGGCGGCGTCGAGCTGGGCGAAGTCCGGGTCCGCGTGCGCCGCCTCGAACCCGAGCGCAGCGCCGAAGTCCTCCTCGTTGCCGAGGAGCACGTCCACGTGGCGGACCAGGGCGCGGTTCACCTCGCGCGCGCGCGCCGGTCCGCCGATGGACCTCCAGAGCGAGTCGCGGTAGTTGAGATCGTAGGACACCACGACGCCGTGGCGGCGCGCGGCCCGCATCGCCTCCTCGGCGACGGCGGCGGTCGTCTCCGAGAGCGCGGCGAAGATGCCGCCGGTGTGGAACCAGCGCGCCCCGTCGCCGCCGAAGATCCGCGCCCAGTCCACCTGCCCCGGCCGCAGCGCGGCGACGGCGGTGTGGCCGCGATCCGAGCAGCCGACGGCGCCCCGGACGCCGAAGCCGCGCTCCGTGAAGTTGAGGCCGTTCCGCACCTCGCGCCCGACGCCGTCGTAGGGCACCCAGCGCAGGTAGGACTGGTCCACGCCGCCCTGGTAGACGAGGTCCTGCACGAGCCGGCCGATGGGGTTGTCGGCGAGCGCGGTGACGATCGCCGTGTCGAGCCCGAAGCACCGCTTGAGCCCGCGGGCGACGTTGTACTCGCCGCCGCCCTCCCACGCGTGGAAGGTCCGCGCCGTCGCGATGCGGCCCGCGCCGGGGTCGAGCCGGAGCATCACCTCGCCGAGCGCGACGAGGTCGAAGCGGCAGCCGGTCTTCGGCCGGATCTCGAGCGTCATCGGCGCCTCGTCAGCGGCCGGCGGACAGCTCGGCGCGGACCTCGGCCGCGGTCCGGAGGCGCGCCAGCTTCCGCCCGAACACGTCGAGCATCGCCCGCTGGATCTCCGGCCAGACGGTGGTGACCCCATCGCGCACGACGGTGACCCGGTACTCGCGGGTGGTGGCCGCGTAGACCGTCGCGGCCACGCAGAGGTCGGTGAGCATGCCCGTGACCACGAGGGAGCGGACGTCGCGCGCGCGGAGCACGAGATCGAGGGGCGTGCCGTAGAACTTGTCCAGGCCGGGGGCCTTGATCACCACCTCGCCCGGGAGCGGCTTCAGCGCGTCGATCGTGTCCGGGCACTCCGGCCCCTGGACGCCGGCGACGGAGTTCCCCGAGGGCAGGCCCCAGCCGGTCGGCTGGCCGGGCGCGGGCACGAGGTGCTCGGGGCCGAAGGGATCCTTGCGCAGGTTGGGGATCTCCGGGAACGCGGTGAACTCGGTGAAGATCACCGGCACCTGCGCGCGCCGGCAGTGCTCCACGAGGCCCTGCACCGGCGGGAGGATGTCCCAGGAGGTGGGCACGTACAGCGACGACGCCGCGTCCATGAAGCTGCGCTGGAAGTCGATCACCAGGAGCGCGGTGCGCGCGGGCTCGAGGCGGTGGACCTCGTCGATGCGCGCGGCCTTCCGCGAGACGAGCTCGTCGTGGGACGCCATCCCGGGACGATACCACGCGCCTTTCTTCTCCCGGATCCGACCGGTAGACTCCAGCCGATGCGAACGCGCGCGGCGCCGCCGACCCCTCGCCTGCTCGAGCAGCTCGCCCGCATGTGGACGCTCTCCGCGCGGAGGATCCGCGCCCTGGAGGGGTCCTACGACCCCGCCCGCGGCGCGCCCGTGTTCACCGTCGAGGGGGCGTGGACCTCGCGCGGCTGGACGGAGTGGACCGAGGGCTTCCGGTACGGCTCCGCGCTGCTCCAGTTCGACGCGACGGGCGAGCGCGAGTTCCTGGAGCTCGGGTGGGAGCGGACCCGCGCGCGCATGGCGCCGCACGTCACGCACATGGGCGTGCACGACCACGGGTTCAACAACGTCAGCACCTACGGCGCGGTCCTCCGGATGATGAACGAGGGGCGCATCCCGGAGGAGCGCGGCGCGCGCGAGCTGTGCGAGCTCGCCCTGCGGGCGAGCGGCGCGGTCCAGGCCCGCCGCTGGACCCCGACCGCGGACGGCGGCGGCTTCGTCTACTCCTTCAACGGCCCGCACTCGCTGTTCGTGGACACGATCCGCTCGCTGCGAGCGCTCGCCCTCGCGCACGCGCTCGGCCACGTGCTCCTCGAGGAGAACGATCGGCGGGTCTCCCTCCTCGAGCGGCTCGTCCAGCACGCGACCGCGACGGCGCGCTGGGCCGTCTACTACGGCGAGGGGCGCGACGCGTACGACGTGCCGGGGCGGGTCGCCCACGAGTCCGTCTTCAACCCGAACGACGGGCAGTACCGGTGCCCCTCGACGCAGCAGGGGTACTCGCCGTTCACCACGTGGACCCGCGGGCTGGCGTGGGCCATCCTCGGGTTCGCGGAGCAGCTCGAGTTCCTCGACGCCCAGGACGAGGGCGCGCTCGCGCCGCTCGGCGGGAAGCGGGAGCTCGTGGCGCGCCTCCGCCGGGCGCTCGAGGCGACCTCGGAGTTCTACCTCGCCCACACGGCCTCCGACGGGATCCCGTACTGGGACACCGGCGCGCCCGGCCTCGTGGAGCTCGGGGACTGGCGCGCGCGGCCCGCCGACCCGTTCAACGATCACGAGCCCGTCGACAGCTCGGCGGCCGCGATCGCGAGCCAGGGGCTCGTCCGGTTCGGCGCCTGGCTGCGCGGGGCCGGCGATGCGCGGGGCGGGCGGTACCTCGACGCGGGGCTGGCGGTGCTCTCCCGGCTGCTCGAGGAGCCGTACCTCTCGGTCTCGGACCGCCACCAGGGGCTCCTGCTCCACTCGGTGTACCACCGGCCCAACGGCTGGGATCACGTGCCCGCGGGCCGCCGCGTGCCCTGCGGCGAGTCGAGCATGTGGGGGGACTATCACCTGCGCGAGGCGGGCCTCCTCGTCCAGCGGCTGCTGGGTGGCGAGGGCCCGCCCCGGTTCTTCTCGCAGCGGAGGGACGGACCATGATCGTCGCGGATCTCTCGACCATCGCCGGGCGGACCTACCCGGCGGGGCGGCGGACCCAGAACCTCGTCGGCGGCGCCTCGCCCATCCAGGCGCGGGGGTTCTGCATGGGCTACGTGACCCTCGAGCCGGACGGCGGGCAGGTGCCCTGGCACGATCACGAGCAGGAGGAGGTCTACTTCATCGTCGCGGGCACGGCCGAGGCGTGCGTGGGCGAGGAGCGACGATCGGTGAAGGCCGGGCAGGCGCTGTACGTGCCGCCGCGCACGTTCCACCAGCTCACGAACGTGGGCGCCGACCCCATGGTGATGCTGTACTGCTACGCGCCCGCGGGGGAGGTGGCCCACTGGCGGCAGGAGCTCGACGGCACGCTCCCGCGCGCCGGGAAGGAGGCCCCGCCCTTGCCGGACGGGGCCCGGCCGCAGCGCGCCGGTCGCGCGGGCGGGGAGGGCGCCGCGCCATGAGCGTCCGCAAGGTCGGCGTCGTCCTGAACGGCGTCACCGGGCGCATGGGGACGAACCAGCACCTGCTGCGCTCGATCGCGCCCATCGTGCGCGAGGGCGGGGTGCGGGCCGGCGACGACGTCATCCTCCCCGCGCCGATCCTGGTCGGGCGGAGCGAGGAGAAGCTCGCGGCGCTGGCCCGCGCGGCCGGCCTCGAGCGCTGGACGACCGATCTCGACGCGGCGCTCTCGGATCCGGCGACGTCCATCTACTTCGACGCGCAGACGACGCAGCGCCGGGCGGACGGCGTGCGGCGGGCGATCGCCGCCGGCAAGCACGTCTACTGCGAGAAGCCGACGGCGACGGACACGGCGACGGCGCTCGAGCTGTACCGCCTCGCGCGCGCTCGCGGCGTCAAGCACGGGGTGGTGCAGGACAAGCTCTGGCTCCCGGGGCTCGTGAAGCTCGCCGACCTCCGGGCCCGCGGCTTCTTCGGGCGGATCCTCTCGGTCCGCGGCGAGTTCGGGTACTGGGTGTTCGAGGGCGACGTGATCCCGGCGCAGCGGCCGTCCTGGAACTACCGCCGCGAGGAGGGCGGCGGCATCGCCGTGGACATGCTCTGCCACTGGCGGTACGTGCTGGACCACCTGTTCGGCCCGGTCCGCGCGGTCTCGTGCCTGGCGGTGACGCACCTCCCGCAGCGCTGGGACGAGCAGGGCCGGCCGTACGCGTGCACCGCCGACGACGCCGCCTACGCGACGTTCGCCCTCGAAGGCGGGATCGTCGCCCACTTCAACTCGTCCTGGGACGTGCGGGTGCGCCGCGACGATCTGCTCACGCTCCAGGTGGACGGGACGCTGGGCTCGGCCGTCACCGGCCTGCGGGACTGCTGGATCCAGCCGTACGGCGCCACGCCGCGCCCGGTCTGGGACCCCGACGTCCCGCAGCCCATCGACTTCTTCGCCTCCTGGCAGGAGGTCCCTGCGCAGCGGCAGTTCGAGAACGCCTTCCGGGCGCAGTGGGAGCGGTTCCTCCGGCACGTGGTGTGGGACGAGCCCTTCCCGTGGTCGCTGCTCGAGGGGGCGAAGGGCGTGCAGCTCGCCGAGCTGGGGCTGGAGTCCTCGCGCCGGCGGGCGTGGGTGGACGTCCCGCCGCTGGAGGGGTGAATGGAACGGCGCGTGGGGCTCGTGACCGGGGGGACGCGCGGCATCGGGCTGGGTTGCGCCGAGGCGCTGGCGCGCGAGGGGCTCGCGCTCGCGGTGTGCGGCGTGCGGGCCGCGGCCGAGGCGGAGC
>JAEYOU010000505.1 GCA_023411405.1 Pseudomonadota bacterium
GGTGGCGCCGGCGGCGCGCGACCGGGCGAAGCACTCGAGCGCCTCTGCCGCGCGACCGGCGGCGATCCGCACGACACCGCGCCGCGCCCAGATCTGCGCCGGCGTCGCGTGCATCACCTGCTCGAACCCGCCGCGCTCGAGGAGCGCCAGCGCCTCCTCGAAGCTCCGCTCCGCGTCCGCGAGCCGCGCCGCCCGCTCGGCGCCCTCCGCGTCTCGCGCGACCAACTCCAGCGCGCAGCCTCGATGGAAGGCGAGGTCGGGGTGCTTCCCCTCCCGCGCCTCGAACCGCTCCGCCGCCTCCAGGGCGACGGCCGGGCGGCCGCGCCGCACCGCCACGGCGGCCCGGACCACCGCCAGCCGCCGGACGGAGCGGTACCGGGGCTGGCGCTCCAGCGCGGCCCATCCGCGCGCGGCGACCTCCTCCGCCTCGGCGAGGTCCCCGTTCGCCAGGAGCTCCGCGGCGAGGTAGCCGAGGCCCACGGCGCTGTCCGGCTGCTCCCGCGCTCCCTTGCGGAGGAGCGCGAGATTCCGCTCGCGCTTCTCCTTCCCGGCGAAGACCGGGTCCGTGTAGCCGTAGTGGACGAGGTCCACCGCCACCGGCGCGAGCTTGCTGCCGCGCGCCGCGGCCCACTCGAGGACGCTCTCGTGGATGCAGCCGACCCAGCGCAGGTCCGGCGTGCGCCGCACGAGCCGCGGCAGCAGGCCGGGCTGCCCCACGCGCTGCGCGCCGGACAGCACCGCCTCGACCGGCGCGTCCAGGGCGGCCGCGTTGTGGCAGCGGACGAGGCCGACGTCGAACGGAGCGTGCCTCACCGCGCCGCGCACGGCGGCCGCCCCTCCCGGCGCGAGCTGCTCGTCGGCATCGAGCTGGAAGACGAAGTCGCCGGTGGCGTGCGCGGCGGCGAGGTTCCGCGGTGCGGCGAAGTCGTCGTCCCACGGACGCTCCAGCACGCGCGCGCCCGCCGCGCGGGCGAGCGCGACCGTCCGGTCGTTCGAGCCCGTGTCCACGAGCACGATCTCGTCGACCGCGTCCCGGGCGGAGGCCAGGCAGGCCGGGAGCAGCGCCTCCTCGTTCCGGGCGATGAGGCACAGGCTGATGCGGGGCTTCGCCATGCGCCCCGCCGTTGCAAGCGCGGGACCGCCGACGTGCGTCAGGGACGTGACGCGAAGGCAGGGGCTTCCGGCTCCAGGCTCCGGGCTGCAGCTCGTGCCGCCGGGTGGTCCCGGAGCCTGAAGCCTGGAGCCTGACGGTTCGCCTCCCTCACCGCTTGCTGCGGCGGCTGCTCGACGCGGACCGCGAGCGCGGCTTGGCGGCGCCGGTGCTCGCGCTCCCGGACGACGCCTTGCCCGCGGCGCGGGCTGCGGCGCGCGCGTTGCGCGATCGGCTCTTGCCGCCCTTGCGGCCGATCTCGGAGAAGAACTCCGGACCGCGGGCGCGGAGGGTGGCGCGGCCGCCCTTGCGGCCGGCGTCGCTCCGGGACCGCTTGGTCGTGGACTGCTTGGTGGTGCGCCGGCGCGCGGTGGTCTTCGGCATTTCCGTTTCTCCTCGGGGCGGACGTGCGCTTGCTTTGCCCCGCGCAAACCCTGATCACGCGAAGCTCGGTGCGCAACCGTGTCGCGCCCGGAAGCACGCGAATCACCGGCTCGGTTGCCGTACGGCTCCGTCCACCGAGGACGTGGCGCAAAAAGTGCGTGCCGTACGGATTGATCGAGGGCAACACGCAAGCCCTGCGGATGGAGCCGAACAGAACCGAGTGATTTCGCGGGCCTGGCTGATGCAAGCCGACCGAGATCAAGAGCCTTTCGCCCCCGGAGGTCGCGTGCTCTCGAACGCTCCTGTGTCGGATTGCACCGCCTGCGCCCTCGGCGTCGCTTCGGCCGGCCGGTGCCGGCTCTCGCCGACCACCCGCGAGTCCGGCGCCACGATCTGCGCGCAAGGCGAGCGGCCCAGGAACGTCTACTTCGTGAAGGAGGGGTTCGTCTCGCTGTCGGCGGTGTCTCCCCGGGGTGCCGAGCTGCTGCTGTCGCTCCGCGGTCCCGCCTCGCTGCTCTGCACGGAGGCGCTGCAGAACGAGGCCTCGTCGTTCGAGGTGCGGGCGCTCTCGCGCGTGAAGATCTGCGCGCTCGGCGGAGAGGCGATGATGCAGTGGATCGGCCCCGAGCGGAGCGCCGCGCGCGTGGTGCTCGAGCTGCTCCTCGGCGAGGGGCGACACCAGCGCGACGAGGTGAACTGGCGGCAGGGGGATTGCCTCTCGCGGGTCGCCCGGTTCGCCCTCGCCCATGCTCGGTTCCTCGCGGACCGTCCGACGGCGGTCCGCAAGCAGGTCGTGGCGCGGCTCCTCGCGATGCGGCCGGAGACGCTCTCGCGCTGCCTGACGCGGCTCGAGAAGGAGGGCGTCCTCGACGCCTCCCGCGGCGTGCGGGTGCTCGACCACCGCCGCCTGGCCCAGCTCGCGCTGGAGGACGGCGCGCTCTGAGCACCGGACCGGGCGCCCCGGACGCGACGACGGGGAGGTGCCTTCTCGCCCGGGGGCTGTTATGAAGGGGGCCGCCTCACCGACGCGAAAGGCCGAGCCATGGGCGGACTGCGATTCCAAGAGCTCCTGCTGATCCTCCTCATCGTCCTGCTCCTCTTCGGAGCCAGCAAGCTCCCGCAGATCGGCGCGGGCCTCGGCCAGAGCATCCGCGGCTTCAAGAAGGCGTTGAGCGGCGACGACGACGAGAAGCCCTCGCGCTCCGCGTCGCAGCCGTCGGACCCGGGCGCGCCGAAGTCGTAGCCGCGGCCCGCCTCCCGCTCCCGCCGCACCCCTCCACGCACGCAGCGTCCGTGCCGCACCGCGGCGCGAGCCGACTTCCGCGGCTGACGCCCCGCCGAGACTCTTCTCTTTCGCCAGACCTGCCCTAACTCAAGGGCCGTCTCTCTCCGCGGAGGAGCCTCGGACATGAGCATCTCCTTCGAGCCGGCCAAGGGCGCGCATCTCCTGAGCGTGCGCGTCAGCTCCTCGTTCCAGGTGGAGGACGCGCTCCAGCTCGGCGCCGCGGTCGCGGACGTCGCGCCGGGCACCGAGGTCGACGTGGACTTCCTCCAGGTCCGCGAGTACCAGGGCCCGGCCCTCGCGCGCCTCGCCGAGGTGATGCGCTCGAGCCCCGCCCACCTCGCGTTGCACGGCCTGACCATCCACGAGCGGAGGTTGCTCGGTTATCTCGGCGCTCCGGCCGACCCCCAGCCCGACCCGTCGCCTCCTGGGTAGCGGTGGTCCCACCCCCACGGCAGGCGAGCCGGATTGACCTGCCGCCCTCCGCCGCCCTATCAACGGCTCCATGGCCGAGCCGGTGCTCGACGAGCTGAAGCGGTACATGGGGTTCGGCCCCGCGGACGAGGACGCGCTGCGCCGGCTGCACGCCACGGCCGCGCCCCGGTTCGACGTCATCGCCGACCTCTTCTACGAGCGGATCCTCGCCCACCCGGAGGCGCGACAGGCGCTGCAGGGCGAGAGCCGGGTCGGACACCTCCGCGTCACCCTCGTCGCCTGGATGGACCGGCTGCTCACCGGTCCGTGGGACGATGCGTACTGGGAGAGCCGGCTGCAGATCGGCCGGGTCCACGTCCGCATCGGCCTCCCCCAGCACTACATGTTCGGCGCGATGAACGTCGTGCGGACGGCCCTCTCCCGCATCGCCTTCGAGCGGTTCGGGAGCGATCCGGACGCGCTCGACCTCGTCCGGACCGCGCTCGACCGGATCCTCGATCTCGAGCTCGCGATCATGCTCCACACGTATCGCGACGACCTGCTCGCGCAGCAGGCGCGCACGGAGCGCCTCTCGACGTTCGGCCAGCTCGTCGGGTCCATCGGCCACGAGCTCCGGAACCCGCTGGGAGTCATCGAGAGCTCCGTGCACCTGCTCCGCTCCCGCGTGGGCGAGGACGCGCGCGTGCGCAAGCACGTGGAGCGGATCTCGGAGCAGGTCAAGGTCGCGAACGGGATCATCTCCAACCTGCTCGACATGATCCGGGACCGGCCCCTGGCGAAGGAGCCGGTCCAGCTCCTGGGCGTCGTCGAGGGCGCGGCCGCGTCGGTCCCGCGGCCCGCGGCGGTCTCGCTCGCGATCGAGGGTCTGGAGGCGCTGCCGAACGTGCCCGGCGATCCGCTGCAGCTCCGGCAGGTGTTCGCGAACCTCATCCAGAACGCGGTCCACGCGACCGCGCCGCACGGCGAGGTGCGCGTGCGCGGGCGGCGCGCCGAGGGACGGGTGTCGCTCGACGTCGAGGACACCGGCCCCGGCGTCGCGCCCGCGGCCCGCCGCCGGCTGTTCGAGCCGCTCATCACGACGAAGGAGCACGGCGTCGGGCTGGGCCTCGCGCTGGTGAAGCGGATCGCCGAGCGGCACGGCGGGAGCGTCGAGTACGCGGACCGCCCCGGCGGCGGCGCCCGGTTCACCGTCCACCTGCCGGACTGAGCGGGCCTCCGATGACCCCCGCCCCCGCCCCGCCGCGCGTCCTCGTCGTCGACGACAACGCAGATCTGGCCGACAACCTGGCGGAGCTGCTCGGCGACGCAGGGTACGCGACGCGGACCGCCGGCACCTGCGCCGACGCGCTCCGGACCGCGGCGGACGCCGGGTTCGACGTGGCGCTCGTCGATCTGCACCTGCCCGACGGCGACGGGAACGGCCTCGCCCCGAAGCTCAAGGAGCGTGCCCCCGACGGCCAGGTCATCCTGCTCACGGGGTTCGCGACGCTCGAGTCCGCGGTCCGGGCCGTCCGCGCCGGCGCCTGCGCCTACCTCATGAAGCCGTGCGCCATGGAGGACGTGCTGCTCGCGGTGGAGCAGGCGATGCGGCAGGTCCGGCTCCACCAGGAGAAGCGCGAGCTCGCCCGGCGCGCGCACGTCGCCGAGAAGCTCGCCGCGGTGGGGACCATGACCGCCGGGCTCTCGCACGAGATCCGCAACCCGCTCAACGCCGCTGCCCTCCAGCTGGAGCTCCTCGAGCGGCGCCTCGGGCGCCTCGCCGCGGCGGAGCAGGCGCCGCTCCGCGAGCCGCTCCGCCTGGTGAAGGCCGAGCTCGAGCGCCTCGATCACATCCTCGACGACTTCCTCCAGTTCGCCCGTCCCCGCGAGCTCACGCGCCACACCGTGGACCTCGCCGCGGTCGCGGGCCAGGTGCTCGACCTGCTCGCCGGCGCGTTCGAGCGGCGCGCCGTCCGGCTCGAGCGGCGCCTCGCGGAGCCGGCGCCCGTACGGGGGGACGAGGAGCGGCTGCGGCAGGTGCTCGTGAACCTCTTCCTCAACGCGCTCGAGGCGGTCGCGGAGGGGGGCCGCGTCACGGTCGCCTGCTCCGCGCTGCCGCCGGGATCGGACGACACCCGCCAGGTGGAGCTCGTGGTCGAGGACGACGGCCCGGGCATCCCTGCGGACGTCCGCGACCGGATCTTCGAGCCGTTCTTCACGACCAAGGCGACCGGCTCTGGCCTCGGGCTCTCGATCGTGCACGCGATCGTCATCCAGCACGGCGGTACCATCGAGGCGCGCCCGGCGCCGAAGGGCGGCGCGCGCATGGTGCTTCGCGTCCCGATGGCGAGCTGAGCCAGAGCTGCGACCCCATGCCGCACCCCGGGGAAGTGCAGACAAGGGCCCCGGCACGTCACACCCGCCTCGTTCGCCGTTCCACGGGAAGGAGCAGCGCCCAGGGTTCCAAGGCGGGGGATCACGGGCGGCCGCCCGCGCCAGCGCGGGCGGCGCCCTCTTCATCGTCTCACCCCGGTCCGCGATCGCGCCGCTCGCGCACGATCGCCGCGAGCCGCCCCTTGATCCGCTCGTACCGTTTTCGCAGCGTGGCCGCGTCCACGACGCGGCCGTCGGTCGAGAGGACCTCGGCGACCTCGTCCCAGGTCAGCTCCTGGTCGAGCCGGAGGGCGAGCAGCGTCTGATCCTCCGCGGTGAGCTCGGCGCGCAGGACCTCGAGCTCCTGGCGCAGCGTCTCGAAGCGCAGGGCGGTGTTGGTCCGGACCTCGTCCGCGAGCTGCGAGGCGGCGCTCGACGGGAGGCCCTCGCGGAGCCGCCGCCAGGCGTCGTCGCGGACCTTCATCGCCGCGCTCCACGCCGCCTTGAAGGCCCACGTCTTGACCGACGAGCGGCCCTCGAAGTTCGGCATGCCGCGCCACACCTGCTCGGCGAACATCGAGAACGCGTCGGCGGCGTCGGTGTCGTTGCCGAGCAGTCGGTGCAGGTACCCGAGCGCGCGCGGCCCGTACCCGCGGATCACCTCGGTGGCGGCGCCTCGATGATCCCCGGCGGAGAGCAGCGCCGTCACCCGCCCTTCCACGTCCGGACCGTCCGCCATGGCGCAACATTATGCGACCCACCCCCGTTCGGTCGAGCCGGAGCGCGGGCCAGGTGGGGGTCGCGCGTGAGTGCCCGTTTACCCGGACCGCACGAGCCTCGACGCACCGCGCCGGCGGATCCGGCCGCGGGCGAGGAGCGCGGCGAGGGCGGCGCTGATGGGCTGGAGGGTCCTGCGCTCGACGAAGCGCCACTGGCCGGCCGGGTTCAGGTCGAGGAACCACCAGCGTCCGTCCGCGTCGCGCCGGAAGTCGATGGCGGCGAACGCGAGGCCGAGGTCATCCATGAGGCGCCGGAGCCCGGCCCGCTCGCGGTCCGGCACGCGGCACGGGGCGAAGCGGCACCGGCGCTCGAACCCCCGGAAGTCGTCAGGCGAGCCGGAGCGCCGAGCGTCGATGTCGGCCGCGAAGAGCTCCTCGCCGACGATCGTGACGCGCACGTCGATGCCGGGGACACGCCGCTGGAAGATCCGAGGCGCGTGGCGCACGTCGCGGAGGCCGGCGGCGCCGCGCGGTCCGACGCGGCGGGTCCGGCGCCAGTCCTCGGGCGTCGCGTGGATCTGCTTGTGGATCGCGCCCGCCGGCGCCAGATCGGCGAGGAAGGCGCGGGCGGCCTCCACGTCGTTCGTCACGAGCGTCGGCGGGACGCCGAGGCCCGCGCGCTCGGCCGCGGCGAGCTGGAGCGTCTTCTGCGCCGCGGCGTCGTCGCGCCAGGGGTGGTTCACGAGCAGCGCTCCAGGCTCGAGCGAGCCGAGGAGCCCGGTCGTCGCCTCGAGCGCCTGGCGGATCGCGAACTCGGCCCGCTCGCGCGGGAGCCCGCGGGGCC
>JAEYOU010000269.1 GCA_023411405.1 Pseudomonadota bacterium
GTCCCGCCCCCCGCCACCGTCCCTCCCGACGAGGTCGTCGTGAAGGTCCGCCCCGTCGCCGAGTCCGCGCGCGCGCCCGGCGCCGCGGTGACGACCGTCGACGCCGCGGAGTTCGCGGGCGAAGCGAAACGCACCGCCACGCTGCTCGCGACCGCGCCGGGCGTCGCCGTCTCCGAGCACGGCGGGCCGGGTCAGCTCGCGCTCGTCTCCATCCGCGGCTCGAGCGCCGACCAGGTGAAGGTGCTCGTGGACGGGCTCCAGCTCAACGGCGCCGCCGGCGGCGGCGTGGATCTCTCGACCATCCCGGCGCCGTGGATCGCGCGGATCGAGGTCGTCCGCGGCACCGAGGGCGTTCACCACGGATCCGGGGCGCTCGGCGGCGTGGTCAACGTCGTCACGCTCCCGGTGCGGCCGGGCACCTGGGGCGCGAGCGCGACCGCCGGCTCCTTCGGCACGTGGGAGGGCGACGCCCACGTCGCCGCCGGCGGCGAGAGCTGGGGGCTGCTCGGGCACGTCACCGGCTCGACCACCGAGGGCGACTTCCCCTTCGAGAACACGTTCGTGAACGACCGGCCCGAGACGCGCCGCCACGCGGGCGCGATGCAGGGCGGCGGGCTCGCGAAGGGCTACTGGGTCTCGGACGACGCGCGGCTCGACGCGGCGCTCCAGCTCGCGGCGGGGCGGCGCGAGCTGCCCGGGAACCTACAGACCGGCACCACCTGGGACGACTGGCAGGAGGAGGCGCGCGGGCTCCTCGCGGCGAGGTACCGGCGGCGGCTCGGGGAGCGGCTGACCTTCACTGCGGGTCCGTGGTTGCGCGCCGAGCGGCTCGCCGTGCGCCTCGAGGCGGTCGAGGGCGGGTCCCCCGTCGACCAGCGCGGCGTCACCGGCGGCGCCTCGCTCGGGCTCGCGTGGGCGGGGGACGGCTGGACCGCGGCGGCCTCGGGCGAAGCCGCTGGCGATCGGCTCACGGCGGACGGGATCGGGGACCGCACGCGGGCGACGCTCGCGGCGACGCTCGCAGGCGAGGTCTCGCTCCTCGGCGGTCGCGCGCGGCTCGGCCCTGGCGTCCGGTTCGAGCGTGCAGGCGCGTTCGACGGCCTCTCGGCGAAGCTGGGCCTCTCCTCGCGGCTCGCCGGTCCGGTCTCCGTGCGCGCGAGCTTCGGCCGGACGTACCGCATCCCCAGCTTCGCGGAGCTGTACCTGCAGCAGGGCGTGGTCGCCCCCAACCCGGACCTCCGTCCCGAGGTCGGGCTCGGCGGTGACGCTGGCCTGGTGGTCGAAGGCCGGGCCGGGTCCTTCACGATCGGAGGGTTCGCCGTCCTCTACGACGATCTCGTCGTCTACGACATGCCGTCGTTCCGCCTCTTCACCCCGCAGAACCTCGCCCGCTCGGCCGCGCGCGGCCTCGAGCTCGAAGGCGCGAGCAGCCCGCTGGGCGCGCTGGGCGACCTCTCCGCCGCGGTCTCGTATACCTGGCTCGTCACGGAGAACCTGCGCGGCGGCCCCGAGGTGGTCGGCAAGATGCTGCCGCAGAAGCCCGAGCACCGCCTCCTGGCGCGGGTGACCGGCCGCGCCGGCCCGGTCCGCCTGCACGCGGACGGGCAGTGGCTCTCGCCGCGCTGGTTCGACTTCCGGAACACCGAGCGCATCCCGGGGTCCTTCACGCTCGACGCGGGGGGCTCGGTCCGCGTCGCTCGCGCCCCCGGCGTCCACCTCAGCCTCGAGCTCCGGAACGCCCTCGACGTCCGGACCCGCCAGGATGGCTTCATGAACCCGCTCCCCGGGCGCGCGGTCCTCTTCACCGTGCGCGCCGGGTCCTCCGAAGGGAGCTCCGACCCATGACCCTGGCGCTGCGCCGCTCGACGTTCCTCATGGTGACCCTCCTCGCCCTGGCCGCGCAGCCGGGCTGCCGCCAGACGCTGGTGTGCCCTGAAGGCCGCGTCGCGTGCGACGGCCGTTGCGTGGCGCTCGCGGTGGAGCCGGCGCACTGCGGCGCCTGTGGGCGCGCCTGCGGTACGGGCGAGAACTGCACCCTCGGCGAGTGCCGCAGCGCCGCGGTGAACCACTGCGGCGCCGAGGACCGCGCCTGCGGAGATGGCGAGCGGTGCCTGGAGGGGCGCTGCGTCGCCGCGCTGTACGCCGCGTGCTTCAATACCGACGAGGTGCAGCCGGCCACCCCCACGCTCTCCCTCGCCGGGCCCCCCGTCTCCGTGCCGCCCGGGCCCGTCGCCCTCGCGCAACTCGGCGGTGAGCTCTACGTCGCGAGCGCGCGCCCCGGGGGCGCAGAGAAGGTCTCCCGCATCGCCCGCGACCCCCCGCAGGTCCGCGCCGTCGCGCTCTCGTGGACGAGCACCGCGACGCCGGACCTCCAGTTCCTGGGCGCGCACGAGGGCTACCTGTACGTCTCGCGCGCGTCGCTCGGCACGCTGCTCGTGCTCCGCGCCGACGGCGACGTCGTCGAGGAGCACGCGTTCGTGGGCGTGGGTGATCTCAACCCGAACCCGCTCGGCCTGGCGTTCTCGGGTGATCGCGCCTACGTCGCGCTCAACGCGCGCGGCGAGGTCGCCGTCCTCGACGTCTCCTCGGTGGGGAGCTGCGCGTCGCGGCCGTGCATCCAGGAGGTGGCGCGGGTGGACGTGCAGCCCCTCGCTTCGGCGGGGGCGCGCGCCATGCCGGCGCGGATCGCGATCGCCGGAGGGCGCGCGTACGTGACGCTCTGGAACTTCGACGACTTCTGGTCCCCTCCGGCGGGGAGCACCGGCCGGCTCGCGGCCATCGATCTCGACACCAACGCGCTCGACACGTCCGCCGGCCCCGGCGGCCTCGTCGACCTCGGCGCGGGGTGCCTCGACCCCGCAGACGTCGCCCTTCAGGGCACGACGCTCTGGGTCTCCTGCGGCGCCTTCGACTACTCGGCCTATCCCGACGTCCGCGTCCACGGGCAGGGCATCGTCCCCATCGATGTCTCGGGCGATGCGCCAGCGGTCGGCGCGCTCCTGCCGGTCCCCGAGGGCGCCGCGCCCGGCACGCTCGCGTTCTGCTCGGGCGGAGGGTACGTCGCCGACCGGAACTCCGGCCGCGTCTTCCGCCTGGATCCCGACGCGGGCGCGATCGAAGGAGCCGAGCTGTGCCCGCCCGCCTCGAGCGGCTTCGCGTACGTCGCCGACCTCGCATGCGGATACTGACGTACGCCCTCCCCCTGGCCCTCCTGCTCGCGGCGGCGCCCGCCGC
>JAEYOU010000514.1 GCA_023411405.1 Pseudomonadota bacterium
CGGGCGGCCAGGTCCCCGTAGCCGAGCCGCACCGCCGGCGTCGCCACCGCCGGGGCGGCGGGATCGCGCTCGGCGTGCGCCTCGAGCCAGTCGGGGAGGAAGGGCGTGCGCATCACTCGTTCCCGGCGCGGGCCGTCCGGGCGACCGGCGCCGCGGCCAGGACGGACACGAGCGCGCGCGCGGCGCGCTCCTGACCCTCCGCGTTCAGGTGGCCGCCGTCGTGCGTGTAGCTGCCCCGCAGCACCGGCACGGCGCGCCCCTCGAAGTCCGCGGTCTCCAGGGTGCCGTCCGGCCGCTCGGCCTCGACGCGGGCGAGATCGAAGATCGGCTCCTTGCCCTGGTACGCCTGCCGGAGGAGGTTGTTGAAGTCGTCGCGGCGGGCGTTGGCGGCGAGCTCCCAGCTGGGCCGCCCCAGCAGCCGCTTCACCCGCGACTTGAGATCGGTCGCCAGCCCGTTGATGGGAACGGTGACGTGGACGAACGTGACGTCCGGGTGGCGCGCGCGGAGCCGCGCCATCGACTCCTGGTAGTCGGCGAAGAGCGCGGCCGCGTCGGTGTCGATCCCGAAGTCCACGTAGCAGAACTTCACGAGGGCGAGGTCGGCCTGCGCCGCGGCGCCGCTCTCGAACGCCTCCTCGAAGCTCTTCAGCTTACGCCGCGGATCGCCGTTCTCGGCGACGAACGCGTGGCCGAACGTCGCGTCCGGGACGCCCTCCTTCGCCTCTGCGATCCGGAGCGGGACCCCATTCCGGGTGGCGAGGTCGCTCAGACCTTCCATGATGTTGACGCCCACCGACTGGTGGCCAAAGAACACGCGGCGCTGGGCGACCGTCTGGAGCTCGGCCTTCGTCCGGGCGGGATCCGCAGCCGCGTGCGGCTCGCGGCCGCAACCGGTCGCCACGACCCCCACGGCCACCCCGGCGAGGAGCAGACACAGAAGCTGGGACATCACACTCTCCGTTGGACCCCGCGCGGGGTCCGCCTGGTTTGGTTGCGAGAACGCTCCACCCGATGACGCGCCATCGACCAAGCGTGATCGAGTCACTGTCGATAACCACGGACGTAGGGCGATGTCATCCCTTCATCGTGGGAGTGATCGCCGCTCACCGATCGTACAGGATGAACACCCTGCTGCAGACGCCGCCTCACGCGGTACCCCCGAGGACGGAGCGAGCCATGTTCTCCAGAGACGTACTCCGCATCGACGCGCCCAAGGTGGCCGAGCAGATCGAGCGCGCCATCCGCGACCAGGTGCTCGGCGCGCTCCGCAAGCGCGGCGCGGTCGTGGGCATGTCGGGCGGCATCGACAGCTCGGTGGTCTCCACGATGTGCGCGCGGGCGCTCGGGAAGGACCGGGTGCACGGGCTGCTCATGCCCGAGCGCGACTCCTCCGACGACGCGCTCCGCCTCGGCCGCATGCTCGCCGAGCACCTCGGCATCAAGTACGCCGTCGAGAACATCGCCCCGGCGCTGCAGGGCCTGGGTTGCTACGCCCGGCAGCTCGAGGCCATCCGCATGGCCGTCCCCGACTACGGCGAGGGCTGGCGGTGCAAGCTCACCATCCCGTCCCTCCTCACGGGGGACCGCCTCAACATCACCACGCTGACGGTGGCCGATCCCGCAGGGAACCAGAAGAGCGTGCGCATGCCGCCGTCCGCGTACCTCCAGATGGTCGCCGCCACGAACTTCAAGCAGCGCGTGCGGAAGATGATGGAGTACTACCACGCCGATCGGCTCAACTACGCCGTGGCGGGCACGCCCAACCTGCTCGAGTACGACCAGGGCTTCTTCGTGAAGCAGGGCGACGGGGCCGCCGACTTCAAGCCGATCGCGCACCTCTACAAGACCCAGGTGTACGCGCTCGCGGAGTACGTCGGCGTGCCCGAGGAGATCCGCCGGCGTCCCCCGACCACCGACACCTTCTCGCTCTCGCAGTCGCAGGAGGAGTTCTACTTCGCGCTGCCGTACCAGGAGATGGATCTCTGCCTCTGGGCCTACGAGCACCAGGTCTCGCCCGCGGACGCGGCGGCGGTCCTGAAGCTCACCTCGGCGCAGGTCGAGCGTGTCTACCGCGACATCGAGGCGAAGCGGCGGGTGGCGAAGTACCTCCACGCCCGGCCGCTGCTGGTCGAGGAAGGCACCTAGCCCATGTGTGGCATCGCAGGGTCGTTCGCGCTCCGGGCGGGGCTGCCGCCGCCGTCCCTCGAGGACGTCCGCGCGATGGTGGGGGCGATGCGGTACCGGGGCCCGGACGAGTTCGGGCTGTTCCGCGACGCCCGCGTGGCGCTGGGCCACGCGCGCCTCTCGATCATCGATCTCGCGACGGGCCAGCAGCCGCTCTCGAACGAGGACGGCACGATCTGGCTGGTGTTCAACGGCGAGATCTTCAACTACCTCGAGCTGCGCGACGAGCTCCTGGCGCTCGGCCACCGCTTCCGGACGCGGAGCGACACCGAGGTGATCGTGCACGCGTGGGAGGCCTGGGGTGAGGAGGCCTTCGCGCGCTTCAACGGTCAGTTCGCCGTCGCGCTCTGGGACGCGCCCCGCGAGACGCTGGTGCTGGCCCGCGACCGGCTCGGCGTCCGCCCCGTGTACACGGCCGAGCACGAGGGGCGGCTCTGGTTCGCCAGCGAGGTGAAGGCGCTGTTCGCGGGCGCCCCCACCCTGCCGCGGGCCCTCGATCCCGTCGGCCTCTCCGAGACCTTCACCTTCTGGACGGTGGTGCCGCCGCAGTGCGTGTTCCAGGGGGTCACCGAGCTCGAGCCCGGCCACGTGCGCGTGATCTCGCCGCGCGGCACGCGCGACCGCGCCTTCTGGACGCCCCGCTACCCCGAGGGGCGGGAGGACGGCTTCCAGGGCTCGATCGACGAGGCCGCGGCGCAGGTGCGGTCGGCCCTGGAGCAGGCGGTCCGGCTCCGCATGCTGCGCGCCGACGTGCCCGTCGGCAGCTACCTCTCGGGCGGGCTCGACAGCTCGCTCATCGCGGCGCTGGGACGCGAGGTGAAGGGCGAGAAGTTCTGCACGTTCTCGCTGCGCTTCGAGGACGCGGAGTACGACGAGACGCCGTTCCAGCGCGCCGCCGCGGCGCGCATCGGCAGCGACCACCGCGAGATCGTCGTCTCGCGCAGGGACATCGCCGAGGCCTTCCCCGCGGTGGTGGCCCACGCCGAGCGCCCGCTCCTCCGGACCGCGCCCGCGCCGCTCTTCCTGCTCTCGAGGCTGGTGCGCGACGCGGGGATCAAGGTGGTCCTCACCGGCGAGGGCGCGGACGAGATGTTCGGCGGCTACGACCTCTTCCGCGAGGGCCGGGTCCGGCGCTTCTGGGGCCGGCAGCCCGGGTCGACCTTCCGCCCGCGCCTGCTGGAGCGGCTCTATCCGTACCTGGCGCGCTCGCCGGTGGCGCAGCAGGGCATGGCGCGCGAGTTCTTCGGCCGCGGGCGCGAGCGATGGGCGGAGCCGGGGTTCGCGCACCAGATCCGCTGGCAGTCGGCCGCGGCGTTGCAGCGCCTGTTCGCGCCCGAGGTGCGGAGCGCGGCGCAGCGCGTGGACGTGGTCGCCCGGCTGCTCGGCGCGCTCCCCGGAGCGTTCCGGCGCTGGTCGTTCCTGGCGCAGGATCAGTACCTCGAGGTCCGCACCCTGCTCTCGGGCTATCTCCTCGCGTCGCAGGGCGACCGGATGCTCATGGGCCACTCCGTCGAGGGGCGGTTCCCGTTCCTCGACGCCGACGTGGTCGAGCTCGCGAACGCGCTGCCGGCGTCCGCGAAGCTCCGCGGGCTGGACGAGAAGCACGTCCTCAAGCGCGCGGCGCGCGGGCTGGTGCCCGACGAGATCCTCGCCCGCCCCAAGCAGCCGTACCGCGCCCCCGACGCGCTCTCGTTCGTGCCGCACACCCCACCCTGGGTGCACGACGTCCTGTCGCCGCGCTCCATCGCCGCGGCTGGCGTGTTCGACCCCAAGGGCGTCGAGCGGCTCTGGACCAAGTGCCGCGCCACAGGTGGGGGCGAGCAGTTCTCGAACGCGGACAACATGGCGCTCGTCGGGGTACTGTCGACCGGCCTGCTTCACGAGCAACTGGTCCGGACGCCCTCCCGCAACCCCTTCGACGCGGAGTTCCGGACCGTCGTCGACAAGCTCTCCGCCGCGTGAGCGGCCCGAGGTGACGCAATCATGGACGTGCAAGCCCGCGTGAAGCAGTTCATCGTCGAGAACTTCTACGTGAGCGATCCGGCGGAGCTCGCGCCGGACACCTCGCTCATCGCCGGAGGGTACGTGGACTCGACGGGCATGCTCGAGCTCATCTCCTTCATCGAGAGCGAGTTCGGGGTCCGCATCGACGATCAGGAGATGGTCCCCGAGAACCTCGAGACGATCGCCCGCATCGCCGCGTTCGTCGGCCGGAAGAAGGCCGCAGCGTAACGCCGGCCGTCGCGCCTGGGGGGACCGATGAAGCTCCTCGTCATCATCCTCAACTACCGGGTGACCGATCTCACGATCGATTGCCTGCGGTCGCTGCGCGAGGAGGTGGCGGGGACGCCCGGGTTCCGGGTGGCGGTGCTGGAGAACGGCACCGGCGGCGACGCGTACCTCCGACTGCGCCAGGCCATCGACGAGAACGGCTGGGGCGGCTGGGTCGATCTCACCGAGGTCCACCCGAACCGTGGATTCACCGGCGGCAACAACGTCGTCCTGCGCGCCGCCCTCGCCTCGCCGACCCCGCCGGAGTACTTCCTGCTGCTCAACGCCGACACGCGGGTGGCGCCGGGCGCCCTCTCGGCGCTGGTCGCGCTGATGGACGCGCAGCCGCGGGCCGGGATCGCCGGGAGCACCCTCCTCTCGCCCGAGGGCGAGGTGCAGGCCTCCCCGTTCCGCTTCCCCGGCGTGCTGTCGGAGTTCGATCGCGGCCTGCGCCTCGGCGTCGTCTCGAAGCTGCTCGCGCGGCGCTGGGTGGTGCCGCCGACGCCGGCCGCGGCCTGCCCCGTCGAATGGGTCTCGGGCGCGAGCATGATCCTCCGGCGGACCCTGCTCGAGGAGATCGGGGCGCTGGACGAGGGGCTCTACACGTACTTCGACGACATCGACATCTGCCTGCGCGCGCACCGCGCCGGGTGGCAGGTCTGGTACGCGCCGGAGAGCCGGGTGGTCCACCTCGAGGGGGCGTCCACGGGCATCGCGCAGATCGTGAAGCGCCGCCCCGAGTACTGGTTCGAGGCGCGGCGGCGCTTCTGGCTCAAGAACCACGGGCCGCTCGTCGCGGCCCTGGTCGACGCGGCGTTCCTCCTGGGCTTCGCGACCTGGCGCGTGCGCCGGCGGCTCCAGCGCAAGCCGGACCCCGACCCGCCCTTCCTGCTCCGGGACGCGCTCCGGCACAGCGTCTTCCGGACCGGGTTCGCGGTGACGGAGGTCCGGAACCCGGCGCTCGCCCAGGCGCCCACCGACGAGGCACGCACGTGATCGATCCCGTCTCCGCACCACCCCGGCAGGCCCGCCGCCGGGTCCAGCTCCTCAACGTCGCCGTCGACGACGTCACCATGGACGAGCTCGTGGACTCGTTCGACGAGGGGCTGCTGCTCACGCTGCACGTCGACATGATCATGAAGCTGCAGCGGGACCGGGAGTTCTACGAGCTCCTCCCCCAGTTCGACGTCGTCACCTGCGACAGCCAGATCCTCTACGCGGCCTCGAAGGTGCTCGGCACGCCCCTGCGCGAGCGCGTGTCCGGCTCCGACTTCTTCCCCCGCTTCTACACGAAGCACCGGGACGATCCGCGCGTGACGGTGTTCCTCTGCGGCGGCAAGCCCGGGGTGGCGGAGATCGCCCGGCGCAACGTCAACGCGAAGGTCGGCCGCGAGATGATCGTCGGGGTGGACGCGCCGCCCTTCGACTACGACCGGCGCCCGGGCGAGATCGATCGGATGATCGCCCGCATCAACGAGTCCCGCGCGAGCGTCCTCCTCGTCGGGCTGGGCGCGGGCCGGCAGGAGAAGTTCATCGTCCAGCACCGGCACCGGCTCCCGCACGTCCGCACGTTCCTGCCGCTCGGCGGGACCATCGACTACGAGGCGGGCACCCTCGAGCGGCCCGCGGCCTGGATCACAAACGCCGGCCTGGAGTGGCTGTACCGCCTGCTGCGGGAGCCGCGCCAGCGCTGGCACCGCTACGTGATCCATCAGCCGCCGGTGCTCTGGCACCTGCTCAAGCAGCGCCTGGGGCTGTACCGGAACCCGTTCCGGCCCGCCTAGGACGGCGCGTGGGCCCCGAGGGCAGCATGTCCGACCACGACCGGTTCCTCGCCACGCGGCAGTTCGGGTCCCTCGACGGGCTGCGCGCCCTCTCCATCGTCGGCGTCCTCTGGCACCACACCACGCCGCGCGGCGGCGAGCCCCTGCCGATCGTCGGCCGCGGGTTCATGGGCGTCGACCTCTTCTTCGTCATCAGCGGCTTCCTCATCACGAGCCTGCTGCTGCGCGAGCGCCGGCGCACCGGCACGATCTCGCTCGGCAACTTCTACGCGCGCCGCTCGCTCCGCATCTTCCCGCCCTACTACCTGATGCTGGCGATCGTCGCCGGCGTGGCGCTCGTGAAGCCCGGCAACAGCGCCCCCGCCATCTGGCACGACCTGCCGTACGCGGCCACCTACGTCGCCAACTTCGTGGCGATGCAGAGCATGCTCGCGATCACCTGGAGCCTGGCCACCGAGGAGCAGTTCTACCTCGTCGCGCCCGCGGCGCTCCGGGCGATGCCGCGCCTGTTCCCCCTCGTGCTGCTGCCCGTCGGCTACGCCCTCCTGAGCGCGCTGCCGTTCGGGGCCTTGCCCTGGCTGCCGGTCCCCGGCTTCTTCCGCGAGACCACCTACGGCCCGATCCTGCTGGGGGTCGGGCTCGCGTTCGTCCTCGACGATCCGCGCGGCTACGGCTGGGCGCGCCGCGTCGTCGGCGGGCGGTACGCGCCCTACGCCGCCGCGGCCGTGCTGGTGGCCGCCCTCTCCCACCCCACGGTGGACATCACCGGCTGGCCGCGCCTCTTCATCCACTGGGCGATGGCCCTCCTGGTCGCGAGCTGCGTGATCCGCGAGGACCACGCCGTCCGCGGCGTCCTCTCGCTCTGGCCCGTCCGGCGCCTCGGCGCCGTCAGCTACGGCATCTACCTGTTCCACCACCTCGTCTACTGGGGCGTGGACAAGGCGATGCGGTGGACCGGCCTCTGGTCCGACCTCGTGTTCTTCGCCGGCGTGACGCTCGGGTCGTGGGCGGTCGCGGAGCTCAGCTACCGCGCGTTCGAGTCCCGCTTCCTCGCCCTGAAGACGCGCTTCGAGCCGGGGCGCAAGGCGCCGGAGCTCCCGCCCGCCCCGACGCCCGCCGTCTGATCGGGCCCTCCTCCGGCGCGGCTCAGGCCGGGACCTGCGCCGCCCGCGCGTGCCGGGCGTCCAGCTCGTGGATGAGCCGGACGGTCTGCTCGATGTTCCGGCGCGAGGACGCGCCGAAGACGATCGACTCGATCCGCGGCTGGCGGCACACGTAGTCGAGCGCCTCCTCCGCGGGGATCGCCCCGCTCGCGAAGACGCTCATCGCCACCGGCCGGAACCGGCGCTCCCGGATCGCGCCCTCGTAGGCGTCCAGCCCGCCGCAGGTGCGGAAGGCGATCTTGTTGATGTTCGCGCAGACGATGGGGTTGTCGATCCCCTGCCCCTCGAGCGCGTCGAGCAGGCGCGGCAGGTTCATGGTGATGAACCCGGCCTCGGCGTCGTAGCGCCTCCGCACGTACGCGTGGAACTCGGCGAGCATCGGGTGCAGCTTCATCCCCAGCAGCAGGTCGGTGACGACGTTCTGCAGGAACACCACCGGCGTCCGGAGCCCCTCGAAGCGCTTCATCTCGGCGTCGACGAGGAGCTGCATGAGCTCGACCACGTCCTTGGTGAGCACCCCCATCGCCCCGCGGTAGAGCGTGCTCACGACGCTCCCGGACGAGAAGCGCTTCACCGCCTCCAGCATCCCCACCTGGCTCACCGCGTTCGCGTACTTGTGCGCGTACGGCATGCACGGGAAGTAGACGAAGTCCCGGTAGCGCGCCGCGTGGGCGCGCATGTGGTCGCAGATCTCGCCCACCCGGTCGTGGGTGGTGCACATGAAGGTGCGCACGCCCAGATCGTACGCGGTGTCGAGCACCTCGAGGATCGCGGCGGTGTCCTTGAACCGCATGAGCTGCTGCCGCGCCTTCTCCTCGGACATGTGGTTGACGCCGAAGAACTGGTTGTCGCCGAAGAGGATGCGATCCATCTTGACCATGGGTGCGTGACCTCCTCAGCGGCTCGCCTGGTGGGCCTGGACGATGAGCTCGAGCAGGCGATCGGTCTCGTAGGCGCTGGCGAAGGAGTGGTCGGGGTCGGCGACCCCGCGCTCGATGCCGCGCACGAACGCGTCGAGCTGGGCCGAGTACTCCTCGCCGCGGAGGTAGAACCAGACCGGCGCCTGGAGCTCGGTGATGTACCGGGTGGTCCACCCCTCCTGGTACCCGGGGCCGGCGCCGTCCGGCGACCGGAGGTGGACGCGCAGCTCCTGCCGGTCGGCGACGAGCTTCCCGTTGGTCCCGCTCACGGTGAGGGTGGTGCTCATCTTGCGGTGGGTCTCGTCGCTCCAGTTGGCCTCGAGCACGCCCGTCATCCCACCGTCGTAGGCGAAGAGGGCGTACACGGCGTCCTCCACGTCGCGCGAGAAGATGCTCTGCATGCGGGCGCCGGCGACGCTGCGCGGCGGGCCCACCACGAAGTTCATCAGATCGATGACGTGGCAGGCGTAGTCGTGCAGGCAGCCGCCGCCCTCGGACTTCTTCGAGCGCCAGGTGGACCCCTGCTCGCGGACGACCACCGGGCCGAAGGCGCTCCCGTGCACGCCGGTCACCTGGCCCAGGGCCCCGGCGCGGACGAGCCGGCGCGCCTCCTGGAAGGTGCCGATGAACCGGTTGTGGAACCCGACCTGGTTGACCCGCTGCCGCTGCCCCGCCAGCTCGGCGAGGGCGCGGCTCTCCGCGGACGAGAGCGTCAGCGGCTTCTCGACGAAGACGTGCAGGCCGCGCTCCAGCGCCTGCCGCGCGCACTGGAAGTGCGTGGCGCTGGGGGTGGCCACGATCACCGCGTCGAGCGCCGCCTGGGCGATCATCTCGCCGGCGTCCTTGTACGTCTCCACGCCGGCCCACTTCTCGAGGACCGACAGGACGTAGCCGGAGGTGTCCGCCACCGCGGTCACGGCGGCGCCCGGGTGCGCGTTGGCGATGGCGAGATGGGAGATGCCCATCTTGCCCGCGCCGACCAATCCGATGCGTGTGCTCATTCCCTTCCCCTTGCGACCGTGGTGGCCGGCGCCGAGCGCCCGCGGCGAGACGGCGGACTATAACCCGTTCCCCGCGTACGTTCGGCGGCCGCGCTGTCCCGAGCCGAGGGTACGCCGGCATGTCGCGAGCCCGGCGGGGGCGCGGTCCGCGCTCGTCGCATCTGCTATCGTGGCGTCCGCCACTGACGCGGGCGAGGCCCGCCAAACGGGGGTTCACCGTGAGCGCAGCCTTCCGAGACGTACCGGTCTTCGTCCTCTGCGGTGGGCTCGGCACGCGGCTCCGCGAGGAGACGGAGCTGCGCCCGAAGCCGATGGTCCCCGTCGGCGGGCGCCCCATCGTCTGGCACGTCATGCGCTCCTACGCGAAGCACGGGTTCCGGCGCTTCGTGCTCTGCCTCGGCTACAAGGCCGAGGTGGTGAAGGCGTACTTCCTCCACTACGCGGCGATGGGCTCCGACTTCACCGTGGAGCTGGAGACGAACCGCACGACGTTCCACTCCATCGATCACGGCCTCGACTGGCAGGTCACGCTCGCGGACACGGGCGAGCTCACCATGACGGGCGCCCGGGTGGCCCGGGCCGCCGCGCGCTACCTGGGCGACGCGCAGCAGTTCGCGGTCACCTACGGCGACGGCCTCACCGACGCCAACCTCGCCGACGAGTTCGAGTACCACCTCGCGCAGAAGCGCCTCGGCACCGTCCTCGGGGTGAACCCGCCTTCCCGCTTCGGCGAGCTGCGGGTGCGGAGCGGCGCGGTGGAGGAGTTCGCCGAGAAGCCCGACTTCGCCGACAGCTGGATCAACGGCGGCTACTTCTTCTTCTCGCGCGGCTTCCTGCCCTACCTCAGCGCGGACGAGGGGTGCGTGCTGGAGCGCGACCCCATGGTCCGCCTGGCCCGCGACGGGCAGCTCTCGATGTACCACCACCGGGGGTTCTGGGCCTGCATGGACACCCAGCGGGACCGGGAGCAGCTCGAGAAGCTCTGGGCCTCCGGCGAGGCCCCCTGGAAGTGACGGCGGCGGGCCCTCAGCGCCCCTCGCGGTAGGAGCGCGCGAGCTCGTCCCAGGCCGCGGCCTCGTCGAAGCCGAGCGCTGCGGCGTCGGGCGGGTCGGTGTTCACGCGGACCCGCGGCTCCGGGAACTCGGTCTGAACCTTCAGCTCGACGGCGCAGGGCCGATCGAGGCGGGGCCGCATCTCCGCCGCGAGGCGGAGCGTGAACGCGCCCTGGCTCTCGATGTAGCCGGAGGGGTTCGTCTTCACGAACCCCGCCTCGGGCAGGGCGGCGGCGAACCGCGCGTACGCGCGGGCCAGGAGCGAGACGTGCACGTTGTCGCGCACGTACGCCGGGTTGGCGCACGAGGGCGTCTTCCCCTCGAGCCAGCTCCGGATGAGGTACGAGGTGTAGCGCGGCTCCTCCCACGGACCGAACGGGTTCGGGATGACGAACTTCCCCAGCCCGACCCCGGCGCGCGCGCAGTAGAAGCGGAAGGCCTGCGCCGTCAGCGCCTTGGAGAGCCCGTACGGCGAGAAGTCGGGCAGCCCGTCCGATCCCGCACCCTCCCCGCCCTCGAACACGCTGCCCGTGAGGAGGACGCGGCGGCCCCCCGCCTCCCGGAACGCCGCGAGGACCGCCGCCAGCGCGCGGGTGTTCTCGCCGAGGGCGCGCACCGCGTCGAAGTCCGCGCTCCGGTAGTTGGTCACGTCGGCGCCG
Source organism: Pseudomonadota bacterium (assembly GCA_023411405.1). Taxonomy (GTDB): domain Bacteria; phylum Myxococcota; class Myxococcia; order Myxococcales; family Anaeromyxobacteraceae; genus Anaeromyxobacter. The sequence continues at coordinate 11,035 of JAEYOU010000514.1, forward strand.
TGGTGGGCCAGGACGTCGAAGCCGCCCTCGCGCACGAGCTGCAGGAAGGCGTCGTCCCCGAAGGACACGCCGTGGACCGGACGGCAGGCCTCGACGGCGCGCGCCACGCGCGCGCGGCGCAGCTCGTCGGGGTACTCCTCCGGGCGGCGGCGGAACGTGGCCACGACGGTGTGGCCGGCGGCGTTCAGCGCGCGGACGAACCACGTCCCGGTGAACGAGCTGGCGCCGGTGAACAGGATCTTCACGGAGCGCTCCTTCCGGCTCAGCCGAGGTGCCAGGCGGGATCGAAGTCGCGGTGGCTCCGGTCCTTGTCGGAGATCACGACGGGGGCGATGGGCCATTCGATCGCGAACTTCGGGTCGTCGAAGCGCACGCCGCGCTCGCGCTCGGGCGCGTAGAACTCGTCCACGAAGTAGAACGCCTCGGTGTCGTCGGCCATGGTGATGAACCCGTGGGCGAACCCCTTGGGGACGTACATCATGCGCCGGTTCTCGGCGGTGAGCACGGCGCCGAAGCTCCGCCCGAGGGTGGGCGAGTCGGGGCGGAGGTCGAGGATCACGTCCCAGAGCGCCCCGCGGATGCAGCGGACCAGCTTCGTCTCCGCCTTGGGGCCGAGCTGGTAGTGCATGCCGCGCAGGGTGCCGCGCTGGGCGCTCAGCGAGTTGTTGACCTGGACGAACCGGGTGACGAGGCCGTGCGCGCCGAACTCGTTCTCGCAGAAGGCGCGGGCGAAGAAGCCGCGATCGTCGCCGCGCTTCTCGAGGTCGATGAGGTACGCGCCGTGGATCGGCGTCTCGGTGAAGATCACGTGCGGTCCCCTCTCTCTAGGCCAGCAGGCCCATCCGGTGCTTGAGCGTGCGCAGCCGCACGAACTGGTCGCCCTCGAAGTCCTTCTTCCCGAAGCCGTGCTCGACCATCTTCCGGTGCAGCTCCTCCATCCCGCTCGCGAGGTCGTACTGGAGCCGGAAGTCGGGGAGCAGCCGGTTCAGCAGGTCGAACTTGACGCGGTAGTTGCGGGGATCGGCGCCCACCTCGCCGGTGTAGGTCAGCTGGGCGCCGGGCACCAGCCGCTTCACCTCGTTGCCCACGTCACGCACCTGGTAGTTCTGCGCGTTGCCGCCCACGTTGATCGCCCGGTTGTGGATGGCCGCCTTCGGGGCCTTCGCGAACGCGATGAACGCGCGGGCGATGTCGCGGCAGTGGATGAGCGGCCGCCACGGCGAGCCGTCGGACTGGATCCGGATCTCGCCGTAGGCCAGCGCCGAGCCGAGCAGGTTGTTGACCACCAGATCGATGCGGAGCATCGGCGAGTAGCCGAAGGCCGTCGAGTTGCGCAGGAACGCCGGGCTGAACGTGTCGCTCGCCATCTCCGACACGGCCCGCTCCGTGTCGATCTTCGACTGCGCGTAGGCGGTGAGCGGGTTGAGGGGATCCGTCTCCTCGAGGTCGAGCTTCTCGCCCGCCCCGTACACGGAGCACGACCCGGCGAAGAGGAAGCGTGGCACGCCGGCCTGCTTCGCGAGGCGGGCCAGGCGCACCGAGGCGTCGCGGTTGACGTCGAGCGTGAGCTGCGCGTTGAGCGCGCCCATCGGATCGTTGGAGATCGCGGCGAGGTGCATGACGCACTCGACGCCGTCGAGGTCCGCGACCTCGATCTTGCGCACGTCCTTCACGAGCTCCCGATCCGGCTTCACGACGGGATCCCAGGCGCACCCGTCGAACAGGCCCAGGTCGCAGCCGATGACCGTGTGCCCCTCCTGCTTCAGCAGCTCCACGAGATGACTGCCGATGTACCCGCGGTGACCGGTCACGAAGACGCGCATGGACGAGCTCTCCTCCCCTGGTGAACGATGGCGGCGGTCAGAACATTAGCCGCATTTCGCGCCTGCAGCGCGCCCCGACGGGTACCCCGCGCGTACCACGTACGTGGTGCGCCGTACGGGCGCGCTCACCACAGCGCCCACCGACCGTCGGCGAGGACCGCGAGCGCGAGCGCGAGGTTGCAGGAAGCGTGCGCGAGCACCGCGTCTCCGAGGCGCCCGCGCCAGAGCCGGAGCGCGCCGAAGACGAGCCCCGCGAGCACGGCGAGCAGGAGCTGCGCGTGGATCGCGGCGAACGCGATCGAGGACACGAGCAACGCCCAGAGCGGCCAGCGGCGCACGGGCGCGCCCGCGGTCCGCCCCTCGCCCATCCACTCCAGGAGGAAGCCGCGGAACGCGAGCTCCTCGATCCAGGGGACGATCACGACACCGCCCAGGACGCGTGCGCCGATCCAGGCCGCGCGCCACGGCGCCGGCAGCTCCGCGAGCCCCGCGGGCATCGGCGCGGCGCCGCCCCCGGCCCCCGCGATCCAGATCGCGGCCAGCCCCACCCCGGCCAGGATGGAGACGAGCGGCGCTCCGGGTCGGAGCGACGGCAGCTCGCGCCGGATCGCGAGGAGGACCAGCGCCGCGGCGGCGATCCGCGCGGCGTACGCAGCGTCGAACGCGTCCGCCGCGAACAGGCCGGTGAGCAGCCCCACGGCCAGGGCGGCGAGGAGCGGCGCGATCCACAGGACGCGATCGGGCCCGCGCTCCGGCGCGGCCCGCTCCACGCCGGGCCCGGCCTCCGGACGGCGGATCCATGGGACCCGCTCGGCCAGCGCGACCAGGCCGAGCGCGATCGCCGCGAAGAGCAGCCACCCCAGCTTGGAGTGAAAGCCGCCCACCGCCAGGTCGCCGTGTCCGGCGCACCCGAGCGCGACCAGGGCCGCCACGCGGACCACGTTGGCCGCCGCGGCCGCCGCGACGCCGAGTGGGAGGAGCAGCAGCGCGCGCCCCAGCCGCAGCCGCTCCCGGGCCAGGGCGATCCAGACGGCGAGGAAGGTGAAGACGAGCCCGATCCCGTCCGCCCCGGAGCACACCGGGGCGATCTCGACCGCGAACTCCTGCGTGCCGATGATGACCCCCTCCACGCGGAGCCCCGGCACCCAGCCGCTCCACAGGAGCAACGCGGCCACGGCGCGGAGGGTCATCGCCGACAGGCTCCCCCAGAGCTGCTCGGCGCCCCAGGCCGCGAGCCAGACGAGCCCCCCGAGGGCGACGGCGAGGAGCGGCGCGCGCCAGCGCGCGACGAGCCAGCGGAGGAGCCACCCCGGGGGAGCGACGGTCCCGAGCGCGAGGAGGAACGAGGCGAGGGCGCAGCCCAGCCACGAGAGGAAGAGGCCGATGCCCGGCGGCGGCCTGCCCGCGCCCATCAGCTGGTGCGCGAACGCCGCGGTGACCGCGAAGGCGACCGCGTGCCAGGCGATCGCCGGGAACGGACGCCACGGCGGGGCCGGGACCGCGACGCGGGGGCCGCCCGCGCCCGTCCGCGTCATGAGCACGCCGGCGACGACCGCCGCCAGCGCGACGGGGAAGAGCACCCGCAAGCTCGCGGCCACCGCCTGGGCCGGCCCCTCCAGCGGGAAGTCGGCCACCAGCGACAGGACCAGCGCCTCCGCGCCGAGCAAGCCGACGAGGAACGTCCAGCGGAGGTCGGTCCGCGCCGCGAGCTCCGCACGCGGCGCCGCGGGCGCGGGTGCCATCGAGATGGGACGCTGCCGGCCTCGCTACTTCTTGGTGCGGCTGCGGCGGCTCGCGAGGAGGAGCGCGCCTCCGGCCACGAGCGACGCCACGGCGCCGGCGGCGGCCGGATCGAACTCGGGGGCGGCGCGGCGCGGAGGCCACCGCCACCACGACCACTGGGCCATCGCGGCCGGTGCGATGGACAGCGAGCAGACGACGAAGGCGACTTTGGCGAGGCGGCTCAGCTTGTGGGTCATGTGCTTGGTTCCCCCGACGAGGATGCCCGGAGTCTGGCGGCATCCGACATCGCCCGCAATTGCCATGAAACCGGGACTCAACAACGATCGTGCGCGAAAAGCTCAGGAGCTACGGGCACGAACGGCGGAACGGCGCCCGACCCCGCGCGGGTCAGCCCTCCCGGGACTTCACTCAGAGGAACACCCACCCACCCGTCGGGCGTGCTCAGCCCCGCGCCCACGAGCGCGCGAACAGCTCGGCGAGCCTCCGCGCCTCGCGCCGCACGTCGTGGCGCTCGCGCGCCCGCGCCGCGCCGGCGCGGCCCATCTCCTCGAGC
>JAEYOU010000536.1 GCA_023411405.1 Pseudomonadota bacterium
CGCCCCGCCCGTCGCGCCGCGGGTCGCGTCCGGCGGTCGCGGCCCGACCGCCGCGCAGCCGGACCTCCCGGAGCGCTCCATCGAGGTCCCGATCCCCACGCCGGTGCCCTCGCGGCGGGCCCGCGACGTCGCCTACGCACAGGCGCTCGCCGACAAGTACGGCACGAGCAGCTACGAGATCGCGCGGGGCACGCACCCGAAGAAGAGGTCCCACCGCACGATGCTCGTCGGCAGCCTGGGCCTGGCGCTCGCCCTCGCCGCCGCGCTCGGCGGCTGGTCGTGGAAGACGCGGGCCGACGCGGAGCGCGCCCGGGCCATCGACGCGCTGCTCAAGGAGGTCCGCGAGCAGGTCGAGAAGGACACCTACCCCGCGTACCTCGCCGCGGCGAAGGGGGCCGCCGAGATCCTCGACCACGACTCGACCAACGTCGGCGGGCACGCGTACCTCGCCTACGTGGACGCCCTCCGCTGGGCCGAGCACGGCGACGGCGAGGCGGCGCGGGGCTCGGCCGTGCAGCACCTCAACCGGATGCTCGAGGTCGGCCGCACGCACTCCCACCTCTACGCCGCCGAGGCGTACCTGCGCGCCGGGGGCGGGGATCCGGCCGGCGCCCGCGAGGGGATCGAGAAGGCCTTCGCCGCCAACCCCGCGACGCAGACGCCGTTCCTCTCCGCCGTGCTCGGCGCGGTGCAGCTCCGCGCCGGCGAGCTCGCCGCGGCCGCCGCGACGCTCAAGAGCGCGCAGGAGAAGGGCCCGGGGGACGCCCGCACGGCCTGGCTCCTCGCCGAGCAGTTCCGCCGCCGCGGGGAGGGGTACGAGGCGCAGGCGGTCAACTACTACGACTACGCGCTGCGCATCCAGAAGGACCACGTCTCGTCGATCCTCGGCCGGGCGGTCGTGCTCCTCGGCCGCGGGCAGATCGAGGAGGCGTCGAAGGCCGCCGAGCTCGTCCTCGCCCCGCAGACCGGCGCCTCCAAGCCGCAGCTCGCGCTCGCCCGCGCGATCCGCGGCGGCGTGCTCGCGGCCCGGGGCAAGCTCGACGCCGCCGCCACCGAGGAGACGGAGGCGGCGAAGCTCGACCCCGCGAACCCCGACCTCCCCTGGCTCGCCGGCGTCCGGAAGCTCCGCGCCGGCGACGCCGCGGGCGCGGTGGAGCAGTTCCAGCGCGCCATCGCCCTCGACAACAAGCGCGTCTCGCTCTACGCCGACCTCACCCGCGCCATGCTCCGGAAGGACGGCGGCGTCCCCCAGGCGCTCGAGACCCTGAAGCGCACCGTCGCGCGGCTCGGCGAGTCGCCGCGCCTCTCGCTCCTCCTCGGGGACGCGTACCGCGCGGCCGGCGATCTCGATCTCGCCCGCGGCAACTACAAGAAGGCGATCGAGCTCGGCCGCCCCTTCCCCGACGCGCGGGTCGCGCTCGCGCGCCTCTACCGCGCGCAGAACGACATCCCGAGCGCCCTGGTCGAGCTCACCACCGCGATCGACGAGTACGGCGCCGGCGGCACCGGCGGCGTGGCCGCCGCCTACGTCGAGATGGCCGAGGCCGAGCGCGCCCGCGCGGCGAAGCCGGAGAAGCTGAAGGAGCTCTACGACAAGGCGCTCGAGAAGGACCCGGCGAGCTGCGAGGCGCTCTGGGGCGCCGCGCGCGCGCGGGCGGAGCTGCCGCGGCTCAAGGACGCCGCCGAGCAGCGGACCCAGCTCCTCGAGCGGTACGTGCGGGCGTGCCCTGCTGCGGCGAATGCGGCGGAGGCGAGGGGGATCCTGGGGGTGAAGTAAGAAGCAGAGGCCGGGTGCGAGGGAGGCGAGGGGAGTACCCGCCGGCGCCGCTACTTCGCCGCCCTCTCGGCAGCCTTCCTCTCCTCCTCGAGCTTCTTGTTCCACTCCCGCTCGATCTCCTCCATCGGGTTCCCCTTCACCGCCTTCGGCCGCGCGTCGGCGCTGCGGGCCTCGGTCACCTTCACCGGGAGCTCCACGGCGGCGCCCTCGATCTCCACGCGCGCCGTGGTGGCGCCGGGGCCGACGGGCCAGACCTGTCCGCGGGCGTCCCCCCGGCAGACCTCCTCGCTCGCGCAGGTGACGACCGCCGCGCGGCCGACGAGCGGCCTGCCGGTGTCGTCGAACGCCTCGACGGTGAGCGGCTGCGGGACCCGCTCGTCCTGCACCTTCAGGTCGAGCCGCTCGGGCCGGACGGCGAGGCGCGCGACCACGCGCACCTGCACCGGCAGCTCCGCGCGCGCGTCGCCGATCGCGCAGCGGACGACGGCGCTCCCGCGGCCGATCGCCGTGAGCGTCGCCTCGTTCGCCTTCGCGGCGACGCGGACGACCTGCTCGTCGCTCGACGACCAGGCGCAGGGCGGCTCGGGCAGGAACCGCCCGTTGGACGCGTAGGGCATGGCGCGGACCGACGTCGTCTTCCCGGCGCCGACGAAGTCCACGCGGGCGGGCTGGAGCTCGATCCGGTCGGCGCGCGCGCACGAGGCGAGCGCCAGCGCGAGGGAGGCGGCGGCGGCGGAGGCGGAGAGGCGCATGGCGCGATGCTACCGCATCGGGCGCGCGACCGGGTGGGGCGGGCCGCCTACACGGCGCGGAGCACGAGCGAGGTGTTGAGCCCGGCGAACGCGAAGTTGTTGTTCATCACGGTCCGGGGGCGGACCTCCCGCGCCGCGCCGATCACGTAGTCGAGCGGGGCGCAGTCGGCGTGCGGGCGGGAGAGGTTCTTGTTCGGGGCGAGGAACCCGTCGCGCAGCATCGCCAGGCAGAACGCCGCCTCCACGACGCCGCAGGCGCCGAGGGTGTGGCCGGTGAACCCCTTCGTCGAGGAGACCGGGACCCGGCCGCCGAGGACCCGGGCCACCGCCCGGCTCTCGCAGACGTCTCCGATGTCGGTCGCGGTGGCGTGCGCGTTGACGTAGTCGATCTGGTCCGCCGTGATCCCGGCGTCGGCCAGCGACGCCTGCATCACCCGGGTCATGCCGTCCTCGGAGGGCGCGGTCATGTGGAGGCCGTCGCAGTTCGTCGCGAACCCGATCACCTCGCCGTAGATCCTGGCGCCGCGCGCGCGGGCCCGATCCCAGCGCTCCAGGACGAGCGTCCCGGCGCCCTCGCCCACCACCAGGCCGTCGCGCTCGGCGTCGAACGGGCGCGGCGTCTCGGAGGGCCGGTCGTTGTAGCGGACCGAGGTCGCGAACATGAGGTCGAAGATGCCCGCGTGCACGACGTCCATCTCCTCGGCGCCGCCGCAGAGCATGATCTCCTGCGTGCCGCTGCGCACCGCCTCGAACCCGTAGCCGATGGCCTGGCTCGAGGACACGCACGCCGAGCAGGTCGTGATCACGCGGCCGCGGATCGCGAAGTACTGCGCCACGTTGGCGGCGGCGGTGTGGCTCATGAACTTCAAGTACGTGGAGGCCTGGATCCCGTCCAGGCTGCGCCCGATGAGCAGCTTGCGCACGAACTCCTCGACCGCCGAGCTCGTCCCGCCGGTGGAGCCGTAGGCGAGGCCGACGTCCCCCGACGAGATCGTCTCCGCGTCCAGCCCCGCGTCGGCGATCGCCCGCTTGGTGGCCCAGGTCGAGAGGAGCGCCACGCGCCCCATCGTCCGGGTGCGCTTCTTGGGGAGCTCCGACAGGTCCACCTCGCACGGCCCCCCCAGCCGCGTCTTCATGTTCGTGATCTCGGCGAGCGCGGGGATCACGCGGATGCCGCCGCGGTCCTCCACGAGCGCCCGCGCGATCTCGTCGAGCGAGTTGCCGATGGGGCTGGTGAGGCCGACGCCCGTGATCGCGACGCGGTGCTGGCTCATGCGTTCCCTCGCTGGCCCGCCGTCAGGCGAGCCCGCCGTTGATGCCGATGACCTGGCCGGTGATGTACCCGGCCGCCTCCGAGGCGAGGAAGGCGGCGAGGCTCGCCACCTCCTCGGGCTTGCCCAGGCGCCGCGCGGGGATCCGCTTGAGGATCTCCTCGACGGGGGCCGACGCGATCATGTCGGTCTCGATGAGCCCGGGCGCGATCGCGTTGACGGTGACGCCCCGGTGCGCCACCTCCTGCGCGAGCGCCCGCGTGGCCCCGATGAGCCCCGCCTTGGCGGCCGCGTAGTTCACCTGCCCGCGGTTGCCCACGACGCCCGACACCGACGAGATGTTGATGATCCGGCCGAAGCGCCGCCGGACCATCGGCATCACGAACGGCCGGGTCACGTTGTAGAAGCCGTCGAGCGTGGTGCGCGTCACCGCCTCCCACGCCTCCGGCTCGAGCGCGGGGAAGGGCGCGTCGCGCGCCACCCCGGCGTTGTTCACGAGGACGCCGACCGGCCGCTCCTCGTCCGCCAGCAGCCGCTCCAGGGCGGCCCCCGCCGCCGCGGGATCGGCGACGTCGAATGGGCAGAGCTCGGCGGTGCCGCCCGCGGCGGCGATCTCCGCGGCCACGGCGCGCGCCGGCTCCTCGCCGGAGCGGTAGTTCAGGATCACGGGGTGTCCCGCGGCGGCCAGGGCACGCGCGATGGCGGCGCCGATGCCCCGGCTCGCCCCGGTGACGAGCGCGCGCGGCTTCATGGCAGCGCGAGCTCCGGTCCGGCCTGGTACACGCTCAGCGACGCCTCGGCCACCGTCTCGCTCCCGCGCTGGACCCGGCAGCGGAAGCTGCCGAGCCGCTCGTCCCCGAACACGTGCTCCACGTCCACGGTCAGCCGATCGCCCAGGGCGAAGTGGGGCACCTCGAGCCGCAGGTCGCGGCTCCCGAGCAGCAGGCCGATGCTCGGCGCCTCGCCCCGCTGCCGCCCCTTCATCCCGGCGTAGGCCGCCACCGACTGCGCCATGTACTCGATCGCGACGAGCGCCCGCACGCGGCCGTCCTGCACGAACGGCGTGTCGGGCCCGATGACCACCTCGCAGGTGGCGTGCCCCGGCTCCCAGCGGAGCAGGCGATCGACGAGGATCATCGGTCGCGCGTGGGGCACGAGCTCGTCGATGGGCGGCAGCTCGCTCATGGTGTGCACCTCGAGATCACGGTCACGGTCCAGCCTCGCCCGGCGTCGCCCCCGAGGTCCACCGGCCCCTCGGCGCCGCGCCCGATCGCCTCCACCAGGGCCAGCGCCCCGGCGCACGGGTGCCCGGCGAGCGAGGGCGGCACGCGCGGCGCATCTC
>JAEYOU010000593.1 GCA_023411405.1 Pseudomonadota bacterium
CCGTGCACCCGCCGTGGCCCGCCGATCCCGGTGGCCGGGGTCCCCGGCCCTGCTTAGCAGACCCGCGGGTCCGCCGGAGCGCCGGCGCGGACGCGGGAGGCGCGCGATGGGGGAGAGGCCGATCATCGTCATCGTGGACGACGAGCCCGCCGCGCTCAGCTTGCTCCTCGAGGCGATCCAGCGCCGGTTCGGCGCCGACTACCGGGTCGCGCCGTTCCTCACCCCGGCGAGCGCGCTCGACGAGGTGGCGCGGGCGAAGACCGCCGGGGAGGACGTCGCGCTGGTGGTCGCCGACCAGTGGATGCCGGACCTGACCGGCCGCGAGCTGCTGGGGCGGCTCCGCGCCCTGGCGCCGCTCGCGAAGCGGGCGCTGCTCGTCCCCTGGGGCGACCGGGCGGCGGCGCAGGAGATCCTGCGGGGCTGCGCCTACGGGCAGCTCGACTACTACCTCACGAAGCCGTGGACGCCCGCGGAGGTCCACCTCTACCCGCCCGTCAGCGAGTTCCTCGCCGAGTGGACGCGCGCGAACCGGCCGAGCCTCGAGATCCTCCGCGTCATCGGGGACGACGACGCCCCCCGCTCGCACCTGGTCTGCGAGCTCCTCGCCCGCAGCGGTCTCCCCCACGGCTTCTACGCGGCGGAGAGCGCGGACGGGCGCCGCCTCCTCGCCGAGCGCGGCCTCGCCGGGGCCGCGCTGCCGGTCGTCCTCCTCCGCGACGGGACCGCGCTCGTGGCGCCGACAAACACCGAGCTGGCCGACGTCCTCTCCGACGGCACGCCGCCCGAGCTCGACGGCGACCTCGCCGTCGTCGGCGCCGGGCCGGCGGGGCTCGCGGCCGCCGTGTACGGCGCGTCGGAGGGGCTGCACACGCTCGTCGTCGAGCGGGAGACGATCGGCGGCCAGGCCGGGTCGAGCTCGCTCATCCGGAACTACCTCGGGTTCCCGCGCGGGATCAGCGGCGCCGAGCTCGCGCAGCGCGCGTACCAGCAGGCGTGGCTCTTCGGCGCGAAGTACGTCCTCGGCCGGGAGGCCACGCGCCTGCGCGCCGACGGCGACCGGCGCGTGCTCACCCTCTCGGACGGGCGCGAGGTGTCCGCCCGGGCGGTGATCATCGCCACCGGCGTGCGGTACCGGCGGCTGGGCATCCCCCGCCTCGAGGCGCTCGTCGGGGTCGGCGTCTACTACACGCCGTTCGACGCCCGGCTCGCGCGCGACCAGGAGGTGTTCGTCGCCGGCGGCGGGAACTCGGCCGGTCAGGCCGCGCTCCACCTCGCGGTGCAGGCCCGCCGCGTGACGCTCCTCGTGCGGGCCGCGTCGCTCGAGCAGGGCATGTCCGACTACCTCGTCCAGTACGTCCGGCGCTCCTCCAACATCGAGGTCCGCCTCGGGTGCGAGCTGGTGGACGGGAGCGGCGCGCTCCGGCTCGAGGCGATCACCGTGCGCGACCGGCGCACCGGCGCGCTCGAGACGCTCCCGGCGCGGATCCTCTTCGCGCTGATCGGCGCCCGCCCGCACACCGACTGGCTCGCCGGCACGGTGGCGCGCGACGACTGGGGCTACCTGCGCACCGGGAAGCACCTCACCGACGGGGCCTGGCCGCTCGCGCGGCGGCCGATGCGGTACGAGACGAGCATGCCCGGCGTGTTCGCCGTCGGCGACGTGCGCCACGAGGCGGCGAAGCGCGTCGCCTCCGCGGTCGGCGAGGGCTCCGTCGCCGTCCAGTACGTGCACGAGTATCTCGCCGCGATCGACGGCGATCGACCCGGGCTCCGGTCCCTCTCCGCCGCGGAGGACCCGGCGCCGCGCGCGAGCGCCGCGCCGGCAGGAGGGCCCTGACCGCGGTCACCCCTCCTCGACGTACCGGAGCATCCGCGCCCGCTCGCCCGCGTCCGGCAGCCGCCCGCGGGCGGCCGCCATGTTGTCCTCGAGGTGCTTCACCTTGGAGGTGGCGGGGATCGCGCAGGTGACGGCGGGGTGGGAGACCGCGAACTTGAGGAAGTACTGCGCCCAGCTCGCGATCCCCAGCTCCGCCGCCCACGGCGGGAGCGCCCTCCCGCGCACGCGGTCGAACAGCCCGCCGAGCTGGAACGGCCGGTTCACCAGGACGGCCACGCCCCGCTCCGCGGCGAGCGGGAGGAGCCGCGCCTCGGCCTCCCGATCCTCGAGGTTGTAGGTGAGCTGGACGAAGTCGAACCGCTCGCGCGTGAGCGCGCGCTCGAGCTCGTCGTGCATCCGGCCGTGCGAGGTCGTGATGCCCAGGTACCGGATGCGGCCCTGCGCCTTCCACTCCTTCAGCGTCGGGAGGTGGACCTCCCAGTCCCGCAGGTTGTGGATCTGCATGAGATCGAAGCGCGGCACGCCCCAGAGCGCGCGCGAGCGCTCCATCTGCGCGACGCCGGCCTTCGCCCCGTCGGTCCAGACCTTCGTCGCCGCGAACAGGCGCGCGGGGCGCACCTTCCGGAGCAGCTCGCCCAGGACCTCCTCCGCCTCGTCGTACATGGGCGAGGAGTCGACGAGCGTGCCGCCGCGCGCGAAGAACGCCTGGAGCACGGGGAGCAGCGCCGCGCGCCCCGGCCCGGGCGGCGCGGCGAAGGTGCGCGAGGTCCCGAGCCCGATCACCGGGATGCCCTCCCCGCTCGAGGGGATCTTCTTCCGGAGGACGGAGCCTCCGGGCTCCGCGGCGCCCGCCGGCCGCGGCGTCGTGATCACCGGGGTGGCGACGGTCGCCCCGAGCCAGCCGAGGAAGCTCCGCCGGGTCAGCGGGCGGCTCCAGGATCCCATGACTCCGCTCCTTTCGACTCCTGCGCTGCGAGGGCCTCCTGGCTCCGGCCGAGCCGGACGGCGAGCCAGGTCCAGAGCGCCACGACCGGCACGGCGGCGAACGCGATCGTCCCGAGCTGGAGCCCCAGCGCCCGCAGGCCCGCGAACGCCCACGCGCTCAGCGTATCGCCGCCGCGGTACACGGCGGTGTCCACGAAGTTCTTCGCCTTGTACTTCTCCTCCCGCCCGAGCACGACGTACAAGAGCTCCCGCGCCGGGCGGGTGACCGCGTACTCGCCTGCGCGGCGGACGATCTGCACGGCGAGGATGGCCGGGAGGACGGGCGCGAGCCCGATGGCCAGGAACCCGAGCCCGAGCAGCCCGGGCACGAGCGCCAGCGTCCAGGCGACGCCCAGGGCGCGTACGAGCCGGCCCGTGAGGAAGACCTGGGTCGCGAGGGTGAGCGCGTTGACCGCGAGATCCATCACCGCGAAGAGGACGGTCCGCGCCTCCTCCCCCGCGATCGCGTCGCGGACGATCTCGGCCTGCTGGAAGTAGAGGACGGTCGAGGCGGTGGTGAAGAGCACCACGAACGCGGCGATGCCCAGGAGGTAAGGCGAACGCAGCACGAGGGGGATGGCCGAGAGCACGCCGCCGCCGAGCGGGCGCGCCGCCGCGGCGCGGCGGCCGTCGCGCGGGTCCCCGGGC
>JAEYOU010000284.1 GCA_023411405.1 Pseudomonadota bacterium
GCGAGCGGCTGGGCGCGCTCCTCGCGCGGCTCGACGAGGCGGAGGACGCGGTGCTCGAGCGGCGCCTCGACGACGCCCGCGCGCTCCTCCGGGCGCGCGCGCGGTGAAGGGCTCCGCTCGAAGGGGCTCCGGCGTCAGCGCCGCCCGCCGTCGTACCGCACCAGCCACTCCGCCATCCGGCGGAGCCCCTCGTCGAGCGGCGTCTCCGGCGCGAACCCGACGAGCGCCTCGAGCCTCCGGGTGTCGGCCCAGGTCGCGACGACGTCGCCGGGCTGCATGGGCGCGAGCACGCGGCGGGCCTCCTTGCCGAGGTGCTTCTCGAGCAGGGCGATGAAGGTCTCGAGCTCCACCGGGCTCGCGTTGCCGACGTTGAGCACGCGGTACGGCGCGGCGTCCCCCGCGGGCGCCGGCGGGCGGGCGATCACGCGGACGACGGACTCGACCACGTCGTCCACGTACGTGAAGTCCCGGCGCATCCTGCCCTCGTTGAAGAGCCGGATCGGCTCGCCCCGGAGGATGGCGCGGCCGAAGAGGATCGGCGCCATGTCCGGCCGGCCCCAGGGGCCGTAGACGGTGAAGAAGCGGAGCCCGCTCGTCGGGAGGCGGTGGATGTGGCTCACCGCGTGCGCCATGAGCTCGTTCGCCTTCTTGGTGGCGGCGTAGTAGCTCACCGGGTGATCGACGGGGTCGTCCTCGGAGAACGGGACCTTCTTGTTCGCGCCGTAGACCGAGCTCGACGAGGCGTAGACGAGGTGGCCGACCTTCGCCTTCACGCACGCCTCGAGGACGTTGCCGAAGCCGACGAGGTTCGCGCTGGTGTACGCGCCGGGGTTCGTGACCGAGTAGCGGACGCCCGCCTGCGCCGCCAGGTGCGCGACCGCGTCGGGCCGCGCCTCCTCGAACAGCCGGTGGACCACCGCCGCGTCGGCGATGTCGCCCTGGGTGAAGGTGAAGCCCGGGAGGCTCCGGAGCTCGGCGAGGCGCGCGTGCTTGAGCGGCACCTCGTAGTAGTCGTTGACGCTGTCGATCCCGAAGACGCGGTGCCCGTCGCGCAGGAGCCGCGCCGCGAGGTGAAAGCCGATGAAGCCGGCGCAGCCGGTGACGAGGGTGGTCGGCATGCGGCTGTCTTAGCACGGAGGGCGGCGCGGCGCCGGCCGCTCACCCCTCGAACACCGCCACCCCGCCCGGCGGCAGCGTCAGCTGCACCGCCTTCCCGTTCCGGTCGGCGATCGCGAGCGGCGCGAGGAGCGGCGTCGCGCTCCCCGCCGCGGCGACCGCCGGGTCGAACGCGTACAGGCAGGTGAAGGTGCCGCCCGGCGGGCGGCGCTTGCCCGCGTCGACCGTCACCCACGCCGTGCGGGGGCTCGCGGTGTCCACGTTGACCGCGACGAGGACCTCGGGGTCGTCGTCGAAGAGGCGCGACCACGCCACGATCGACTCGAGCCTGGGCCCGAGCTTCGCGGGGAGGCCGAACGAGACGCCGTCGCCGGAGATGGGGCGGAGGTACTGGCGGCCCTTCCGCAGGGCGCGCTTGCCGCCGCGGAGCCGCAGGAGCGCCGCGGCCGCCTGGTAGATCCAGCTCTTCTCGTCGAAGAAGTGGCGGTCGCGGCTCTCGAACGAGCCGAACGCGCCGCCGAACATGGCCTCCCGCAGCGCGCGGTCGTCGCCGCCCTCGCCGTCGAACCCCTGCTCGGTCCCGTAGTACACGCACGGGATCCCGAGCGTGAACGCGTCGAGCGCGATCGCCCCGACGAGCGCCTTCCAGGCGTCGGTGTCGGCGCAGAAACGGCGCTTGGGACGGCCGATGTGGTCGTGGTCGGCGAAGCCGGTGACCACCGTGGAGCGGAACCAGGAGTGCGTGCCCTTCGAGACGCCGCGGGAGTTCCGGAACAGCGCGAAGTAGTCGTCCGGCTCGGCCCGGCCCTTGGCGACGTCCTCGAGCAGGCCGAAGCCCGCGATGCCGAGGGCGCCGTCGAGGCCGGTGGACTCCATGACCTCCACCGCGAACCTGCGCGAGCCCGCCACCTCGCCGAGCAGGTAGAAGTTGTCCTTGCCCAGGCTCTCGGCGAACTCGCGGATGCTGGTGTCGAAGAACCGCGTGGCGTCGATCGCCATGTGCTTCACCGTGTCCACCCGGAACGCGTCCAGGTCGGCGAAGGCGATCCAGTACTTCATCGCGTCGGTGAGCGCGCGGAGCGCGGGCGAGGGCACGAACCCCTCCTCCTGCCCCCAGCCGTGGAAGACGTCCTTCAGCGTCTCGAAGTCGCCGTCCCGGAACTCGGGGTCGTCGTCCCAGTTCACGATCTTGCCGCGGCAGGTGAACGTCCCGTCCTCCTGGAGCTCCACCGGCCAGACGGCGTCGTTCGCGAACGTCGAGACGGGGGTGCGGACGCCGCGCCCGAACGGAAGGTCGGGGGTGCCGAACGCGGTCCGGAACCCGCGCACCGGGTACGGGCGGCCCGTCCACGTCGGGGTCCCGCCCTCGTAGGCGAAGACGTCGCCGGCGTGGTTGAGGATGACGTCGAGCATCACGTACAGGCCGAGGTCGTGCGCGGCGTTCGTGAAGTCGGCGAGGTCCTGCGCCGTGCCGAAGTGCGGGTCGATCTCGAGGAAGTCCTGGACGCCGTAGCCGTGGTAGCTCGGGAGGAAGCTCGGCTGCTTGAAGACGGGGCTCACCCAGACCGCGGTCACGCCGAGCCGCTTCAGGTAGCCGAGCTTCGTCCGGGCGCCGCGGAGCGTGCCGCCGACCCAGCCCGCGCCCGCGTCCCACCAGCGCTGCCCGTCGGCGGCGGTACGGGTGGCGTTGCCGGCGTCCACGGCGGCGGCGAAGAGCGGCGTGGAGCCGGAGACGTGGATCCCGCTCGGGCCGAGGAACCCGTCCTCCCTGCCGTCGGAGAAGCGATCGACCAGGAAGAAGTAGAGGACCTGATCCTCCCAGGCCGCCGGCGACGGGTGGAAGGTGCGGCCGGCGCGCAGCGCCGCCCAGTCGATCTCCGCGACGCTCCTCGGCCCCATCGTCCACCCCCGCGGGCGCACAGGCCCGGAGAACGGACGCTAGGTGAAGTGCACGCGGAGCGTCAACGGACCCGGCGGGGCCAGGCGAGCGCGGGCGGCTCCGCGCGGGAGCCGAGGAGGAAAGAGCCGCTCGCCCCGAGCCTGTCGAAGGGCGAGCGGCTGAAGGCTTGCGCGCGGAGCGGTCGCTACGGCTTCTTCGGCGTCGCCGCCCCGTTCGGCTTCATGGCGGCCGCGAGGTGCTCGTACATCGCGTACTTCTCGCGGACGTCCTTCTGCGCCTGCTCCATGAGCTTCTTGAACTGGACCGGGTTGGCGGCCTCGACCTGGCGGAACCGCGTCTCGTGCGAGACGAAGCTCGTGAGGTCGATCTTCGGCGCGGCGCTGTCGAGCTTGAGCGGGCTCTCGCCGGCGGCGAGGCGGCGCGGGTCGTAGCGGAAGAGCGGCCAGTACCCGGACTCGACCGCCTTCTCCTGCTGCGAGACCCCGTCGCCGAGGTCGTACCCGTGCGCGATGCAGTGCGAGTACGCGATGATCAGCGACGTGCCCGGGTAGCTCTCGGCCTCCTTGAACGCGTTGACCGTCTGCGCGTCCTTGGCGCCGAGCGCGACCTTGGCGACGTACGGGTGCCCGTAGCTCATCGCCAGCATCGCCAGGTCCTTCTTCGGCATGGCCTTGCCGGCCATCGCGAACTTGGCCGCGGCGCCCAGCGGGGTCGCCTTGGACGCCTGCCCGCCGGTGTTCGAGTACACCTCCGTGTCGAGCACGAGGATGTTCACGTCCCGGCCCTGGGCGATCACGTGGTCGAGGCCGCCGTAGCCGATGTCGTAGGCCCAGCCGTCGCCGCCCACGATCCAGACCGACTTCTTCACCAGCGCGTCGGCGATCCGGAGGAGCCACTTCGCCTCGAGGGTCGTCTCCTTCGCGAGCTTCTCCTTGAGCGCCGCCACCCGCGCGCGCTGCGCCTCGAGGCCGGCCTCCGTGGTCTGGTCGGCCTCGAGCAGCGCCTTCACCAGCTCGTCGCCGAGGACGCCCCCGAGCTTCTGCACGAGCTCCCGCGCCTGCTCGTTCTGCTTGTCGAGGGCGAGCCGCATGCCGAAGCCGAACTCGGCGTTGTCCTCGAAGAGCGAGTTGTTCCAGGCCGGGCCGCGGCCCGCGGCGTCCTGCGTGTACGGCGTCGTCGGGAGGTTGCCGCCGTAGATGGACGAGCAGCCGGTGGCGTTGGCGATGAGGGCCCGGTCGCCATAGAGCTGGGTGATCAGCTTCACGTACGGGGTCTCGCCGCAGCCGGTGCACGCGCCGGAGAACTCGAAGAGGGGCGTGAGGAACTGGGTGCCCTTCACGTCGAGCTTCACCTTGGTGCGGTCCGGATCGGGGAGGGAGAGGAAGAAGGCGAAGTTCTCGCGCTCCTTCTCCTTGAGCGGCAGCGCGTCCTTCATGTTGATGGCGCGCACGCCCTTCTCGGTCTTGGACTCGGCGGGGCAGATCTCGACGCACAGCCCGCAGCCCGTGCAGTCGTCGGGCGCGACCTGGAGCGCGTACTTCGCGCCCTTCACCTCGGCGGACTTGTAGTCCATCGTGGCGAAGCCCTGCGGCGCCTTGGCCGCGTGCTCGGCCGCGAACCACTTCGGCCGGATGGCGGCGTGCGGGCAGATGATCGCGCACTTGTTGCACTGGATGCAGAGGCTCGGCTGCCAGACCGGGATCTCGAGCGCGATCGACCGCTTCTCCCACTTGCTCGTGCCGGTGGGCCAGGTGCCGTCCACCGGGAACGCCGAGACCGGCAGGAGGTCGCCCTTCCCGGCGAGCATGAGCCCGGTGACGCGCTTCACGAAGTCGGGCGCGGCGTCGGAGACCGGCGGCGGCCGCGGCGCGCCGTCGGCCTTCCGGCCCTCGGTCTTCACGGAGTAGAGGTGCGCGAGGGTGTGATCGACGGCGGCGAAGTTCTTCTTCACCACCTCCGGGCCCTTGCGGGCGTAGGTCTTCTCGATCGTCTTCTTGATGTGGGCGATGGCCTCGTCGCGGGGCAGGACGCCCGAGACCGCGAAGAAGCAGGTCTGCATGATCGTGTTGATGCGGACGCCCATCCCCGTGTCGCGCGCGACCTTGTACGCGTCGATCACGTGGAGCTTCAGGTTCTTCTCCAGGATCTGCTGCTGCACCTCGCGCGGCAGCTTCTCCCAGACCTCGTCCGGCCCGTAGAGCGAGTTGAGCAGCACGGTCGCGCCAGGGACCGCCTGCTCGACCATCTCGTACTTCTCGAGGAAGCCGAACTGGTGGCAGGCGATGAAGTTCGCCCGGGCGACGAGGTAGGCCGAGCGGATCGGCCGCGGGCCGAACCGGAGGTGCGAGGTGGTGAGCGTGCCGGACTTCTTCGAGTCGTAGACGAAGTAGCCCTGGGCGTAGTTGGGCGTGTCCTCGCCGATGATCTTGATCGAGTTCTTGTTGGCGCCGACCGTGCCGTCCGCGCCGAGGCCGTAGAAGAGGGCCCGGACGACGTCGTCCGCCTCGATGTCGAAGGTCGGGTCGACCGCGAGCGAGGTGTGGGTGACGTCGTCGTTGATGCCGACGGTGAAGTGGCGCTTCGGCCGCGTGCGGGTGAGCTCGTCGAAGACGGCCTTCACCATCGCCGGCGTGAACTCCTTGGAGGAGAGGCCGTACCGGCCGCCGATCACCGTGAGCTGGTGGTGGAACCGGTCGATGTGCGCCTGCTCCGCCTCGCGCAGCGCGGTGACGACGTCCTGGTAGAGCGGCTCGCCGAGCGCGCCCGGCTCCTTCGTGCGATCGAGCACCGCGATGTGGTGCACGGTCCGCGGGAGCGAGGTCATGAAGGCGCCGAGGTCGAAGGGCCGGTAGAGCCGGACCTTCACGAGGCCGACCTTCTCGCCCCTGGCGACGAGGTGCTCGACCGTCTCCTCGATGGTCTCGCAGGCCGAGCCCATCGCGATGATCACGCGCTCCGCCTCGGGGTGGCCGCGGTACTCGAACAGCTTGTAGGGCCGCCCGGTGAGGCGGGCGAACTCGTCCATCGCCTTCTGCACGTGGTCGGCGGCGACGGCGTAGAAGGGGTTGCAGGCCTCGCGCGCCTGGAAGAAGGCGTCGGGGTTCTGGGCGGTGCCGCGGAGCTGGGGCCGGTCTGGGGTGAGCGCCCGGGCCCGGTGCTGGGCGATGAGGTACTCCGGGAGCATCTTCCGCAGATCGTCGTCGTCGAGCTCCTCGATCTTCGCGACCTCGTGCGAGGTCCGGAAGCCGTCGAAGAAGTGGAGGACGGGGACCCGGGACTCGAGGGTGGCGCGCTGCGCGATGAGGGCGAAGTCGTGCGCCTCCTGCACCGAGGCGGACGAGAGCAGCATGAACCCGGTCTGCCGCACCGCCATGACGTCGGAGTGGTCGCCGAAGATCGACAGCGCGTGCGTCGCGAGGCAGCGCGCCGTCACGTGCATCGTGAACGAGGTGAGCTCGCCCGCGATCTTGTACATGTTGGGGATCATGAGGAGCAGGCCCTGCGACGCCGTGAAGGTCGTCGTCAGCGAGCCCGCCTGCAGCGCGCCGTGCACCGCGCCCGCCGCGCCGCCCTCGGACTGCATCTCCGAGACGCTCGGGACCGTTCCCCAGACGTTCTTCTTCCCCTTGGCCGACCACTCGTCGGCCCACTCGCCCATGTTGGACGACGGGGTGATGGGGTAGATCGCGATGACCTCGTTGGTCCGGTGGGCCACGGAGGCCACCGCCTCGTTGCCGTCCATCGTCACCAGCCGCCTGCTCATTCCCGTTCCTCCTCGCCCGCGCATCCGGTGCGCGGCGCACCCAGGACCCACGCCCGGACGCAGAAGCTGCGGGCTTGATCGGGGTCAGGTGGTGGTCTTGCAACAGCCGAGCCTCGCCTGGCGATACCGCGCCGAACGACGGGACCCAGCGGGGCGGCGAAGTGTAGCAGCTTCCACGGGTTCGGAAAGCGGGGAACGGGCGGCCTAGCCCTTGAGTGGGACAGGCCCGCCGGGCGATGCTGCCGGGCCATGGTCCGCAAGGTCGGGACGGCGCGCATCGTGCGCGAGATCGGCCGCGGCGGCATGGGCGTGGTCTACGAGGCCGTGCAGGAGAGCCTCGACCGCCCGGTCGCCGTGAAGGCCCTCGACCAGAAGCTGGTCCGGTCCAAGGAGCAGCTCGAGCGGTTCCGGCGCGAGGGACGGGTCTACGCGCGCCTCCGGCACGAGTCGATCGTGGCGGTCCACGACCTCGTCGAGCGGGACGAGCAGGTCTTCCTCGTGACGGAGTTCGTGGACGGCGCGGATCTCGCGAAGATCCTGGCCACCGGCGGCGCCCTGCCCGCCGACTGCGTGGCGGTGATCGGCGCCCGGGTCGCCGAGGCGCTCGACTACGTCCACTACAACGCCATGCTCCACCGCGACGTGAAGCCCGCGAACATCATGCTGTCGCGGGACGGCGAGGTGAAGCTCATGGACTTCGGGATCGCCAAGGGCGAGGACGATCCCGCGCTCACCCGCGCCGGGATGCTCGTCGGGAGCCCGTCGTACATGGCCCCCGAGGTGCTCGGCGGCGACGAGGCCGGGCCGCCGTCCGACGTCTGGGCGCTCGGGGTGACGCTCTACGAGCTCCTCACCGGCGAGAAGCCGTTCCGCGGCTCGAGCTCGGACGAGCTGTTCGGCGCCATCCGGCGGGGCCGGTTCCGCCGCGTCCGCGCGCTCGCGCCCTCCTGCCCGCGCCGGATCGCCTGGGCGGTGGAGCGGTGCCT
>JAEYOU010000630.1 GCA_023411405.1 Pseudomonadota bacterium
GCGCGCGCCGCGCCTCGGGCCCCCGGAGCCCCGGCCGCGCGGGGAGGCCCGCCGCCGCGGGGAGCGCGTACGCGACGAGGAGGTAGATCGGCGGGATCATCACCGCCACCTCCTTGGAGAGGATGCCCAGCATGAGCACGAGCGCGGCAGCGGCGATCCCGCGCGCGCGCCGGGCGCGGAGCGCGAGGAGCAGGGCCCACAGGGCGAAGACTGCGGAGAGCGGCTCCGTCCGGCCGAAGATGGTGACGACCGACTCGGCGTGCGACGGGTGGACCGCGAAGAGGAGGCCGGCGGCGAGCGCGATCCACGCGGCGCGCGCGGGCGCGACGACGGCGCGCGCCAGGTGCCCGGCGAGCGCCGCGACGAGCAGGCTCGCGATCGCGTGCAGCGCGATGTTCACGAGGTGGTAGCCGAGCACCGCCTTCTGGTGGACGGCGTAGTTGAGCGCGAACGAGAGCGTGGTGAGCGGCCGGTACGGCCCGCGGACCGACGGCGGGCCCGCGTAGCCGTAGAGCTCCTGGAAGATGCGCGGGACGTTCTCGAGCTTCCAGACGAGCGGATTGTTGATGGCCGTCCAGCCGTCGTCCAGGATCGGCGGGTTGTGGATCGAGCCGAGGTAGGGGAGGACGGCGGCGAGCGTCACCGCGTAGAGGAGCAGCCAGCGCGGCGGCGCGACGGGGGGCGGCGCGGGATCCGTTGCGGGCGTCGGTGCGGGAGACGGGAGCATCGGCCTCAAGAGGTCGGGGCGGGCTCCTCGAGCGACCAGCGCCCGCGTTGGGTCGGGGCGCGCAGCGCGCGGGCGAGCCGGTGCAGGAAGGCGGGGCGGGAGATCTCGTGCGCGCCGAACCGGACGAGGTGCTCGGTCCGTACCTGGCAATCCACGAGGCTCACGCCGCGCGTCGAGAGCCAGGCGACGCTCCGGACGAAGGCCACCTTCGAGGCGTCGGGCCGGTCCGCGAACATGGACTCCCCGAAGAAGGCCGTCCCGAGCGACACCCCGTACAGGCCGCCCGCGAGCTCGGGCCCGTCCCACGCCTCGAACGAGTGCGCGAAGCCGAGGCCGTGAAGGCGGAGGTAGGCGTCCCGCATCTCGGGGGTGATCCAGGTCCCGCGCTGCCCGGGGCGCGCCCGGGAGGCGCACCGGTCGATGACCTCCGCGAAGGCTAGGTCCGCGGTCACGCGGTACCGCTCCCTCCGGATCGTCCGCTGCAGCGAGCGGGGGACGTGGAGGCGCTCCGGCTCGAGCACGAGCCGCGGATCCGGCGACCACCAGAGGATGGGGCTGTCGTCGCCGTACCAGGGGAAGATGCCGGAGGCGTACGCGACCAGGAGCCGCTCCGGCGAGAGGTCGCCTCCGACGGCGAGGAGCCCGTCCGGCTCGGCCCGCGACGGGTCCGGGAAGACGGCCTCGCGGGGCAACCGGTAGATGGGCACGGGCGCAATATACGGTGACGCCGGGTTCCAGGCCCTCGCGGAAGGGCTTCAGGCCTGCGTGGCTGCTCCCCTACACGCGGTACGTCCCGTTGACCCACATCAACCCTTCAGAGACCTTCCGGTCGAGGGTTGCGCCGAACAGTTTACGCCCCGGCGCGGGCCCGGGTCCCAGAGGACGCCGTCATCTGCCATGACGGACCGGCGGTCCCTGCGCCCGGGAACCGATGAGCGCACTCTTCAGCCGGAGATCCAACGCGCTGTTCAAGGCCGTGCTGGTGCTCCTCGTGGCCGGCGCCGCGGGCACCGTCTCGGCCCTGATGATCTACTGGCGGACGCCGTACGGCACCGGCCAGCAGGAGCAGGTCGCCCAGCCGGTCCAGTTCGACCACCGGCACCACATCCAGGACGACCTCATCGACTGCCGGTACTGCCACACGACCGTGGACACGGCGCCGAGCGCCGGGATCCCGTCGACCGAGCTCTGCCTCAACTGCCACTCGCAGGTGTGGAACAAGAGCCCGCTGCTCGATCTCGTCCGCGCGTCGTACTACGCGAACGAGCCGATCCCGTGGGTGCGGGTGCACAGGCTGCCGGACTTCGTCTACTTCAACCACGCCGTCCACGTGAACAAGGGCGTGGGCTGCGCCGAGTGCCACGGGCGCGTCGATCTGATGCCGGCGATCCAGCAGGACCAGCCGCTCACGATGGGCTGGTGCATGGACTGTCACCGGGACCCGGCCCCGCGCCTGCGGCCGCTCGACCAGGTCACGAACATGAGCTGGCAGCCCGAGGGCGATCCCGAGGAGCTGGGCCGCCAGCTGGCGAAGCAGAACAACGTCAGAGCGCGAACGGACTGCTACACATGCCATCGGTGATCACACGGGGGCTGCGCCCCCGCCCCGTCGGCGAAGCCGCCGGGGCCCCACCCCGGCTGCGCTGGGTCCCGGCGCCCTGCGCCTGCGGCTTGCGCGCGACCCAGCGAGGAGGGGCTGCGCCCCTCCCCCGCGCTGTCGCGCGGGGCCCCCACCCTGCCACTCGGTGCGTATGAGCAAACCGCTCCCCATCTACGGTCAAGGCACCTCGATCGCCCCGCGCTGGCGCAGCTCCGGCGAGCTCGACTCCTGGCTCGCGCGCGCCGCGCAGGCCTCGGCGGACGCCGATCCGGCGGCGAAGCGCGGCTGGGACGAGTTCCCCGACGGCGCGGCGGAGCCGCCCCAGGGCGTGAACCGCCGCTCCTTCCTCCAGCTCATGGGCGCCGCGGCCGGGCTCGCCGGGCTCCAGGCCTGCAAGCCGCGGCGCGAGCCGCTCGTGCCGTACGTCCGCCAGGTGGCGAACGTCGTCCCCAGCGTGCCGAACGCCTACGCGACGGCCTTCGCCCGGGGCGGCCTGGCGGTGGGCGCGGTGGTGACGAGCTGGGAGGGCCGTCCGACCAAGATCGAGGGCAACCCCGAGCACCCGTCCTCGCTCGGCGCCACCGACGCCACGCTCCAGGCCGAGATCCTCGACCTCTACGACCCGGAGCGCACGCGCGGGGCGGTCAGAGATCGGCGGCACCTCGCGCCGGCCGCGCTGTTCGAGGAGCTCTCCGAGCTCGCCCGCGCGCACGAGAAGGACGGCGGCGCGCGGCTCCGCTTCCTCGTGGAGCCGACCAGCTCGCCCACCCTGGAGGACCTGCGGCGGCGGATCCTCGCCCGGTTCCCGCGCGCCCGCTTCACGGCGTGGTCGAGCGAGTCCGACGGCGCGGCGCGCTCCGGCGCGGCGCTCGCCCTCGGCCGCCCGCTCGAGGCGCGCTGGCTCCTCGCCGACGCGGACGTGATCCTCGCGCTCGACGCCGACCTCCTCGCCCGCGACGGC
>JAEYOU010000296.1 GCA_023411405.1 Pseudomonadota bacterium
GTCATGGGCCTCTCCGGGCTGGCCGCAGGCGGCGGCCGGGTCGTCGTCTCGAAGGCGCAGGTCCACCGGGAGCGGCGCCTCCACGACGATCTCTACGAGGTCGAGCTCGCGACGGGCAGGCTCCGCCGGCTGACCGAGGGAGCGCGGGCGAGCGATCCCGCGCTCTCGGCGGACGGCGCGTCGCTCGCGTACGTACGCCGCGTCGGCCCGGGCCGCCTCGCGCTCGTGCGCCGGCGCTCCGGCGGCCTCGAGGAGACGGTGTTCGCGGAGCCGGGCGCGGAGGTGTTCGCGCCGGCGCTCTCGGCCGACGGGCGCACGCTCGCGTTCGCCGTCCAGCGCGCCGGACGGCGCGAGATCGCCGTCATCCACGACGGTCGGCTGCCCGTGACGGTGACGGACGACGACGCGATCGACGCGAGCCCGGCGTTCACCCCCGACGGCAAGTGGCTCCTGTTCTCGTCCGACCGCGGCGGGATCTACAACCTGTACGCGGTTCCGCTGGAGGAGTGCCTCCGGGCACCGCTCGCCCTTCGACAGGCTCAGGGCGAGCGGACTCTCTCATCCGCTCGTGCTGAGACCGGCGAGCCTCCGACGCTCGCCCTTCGACAGGCTCAGGGCGAGCGGACTCCCTCATCCGCTCGTGCTGAGACCGGCGAGCCTCCGACGCTCGCCCTTCGACAGGCTCAGGGCGAGCGGACCAGCTCATCCGCTCGTGCTGAGCTTGTCGAAGCACGAGCGGTGCCGTCCGGGTCCTGCCCGGTCCGCCAGGTCACGAACGTCGAGACCGGCGCCTTCCAGCCGTCGATCTCCCCCGACGGCAAGACGATCGCCTTCGTGACGTTCACCCGCGCCGGCTACGACCTCGCGACGATCCCGTTCCGCCCCGAGGAGTGGCTCGCCCCCGATCGCGCCGATCCCGTCCCCGACTCCGTCCCCGTCCCCTCACCCGTTCCCGACTCCGCACCCGCTTCCGGTCCCGCACCCGGCCTCTCCCCCACAGCCACGGTCACTTCCACCCCCACGGCCACCCCCACAGCCACGGCCACCCCCGCGGACCCGCCCCCCTGGTCCGACCCCCGCGCCGCGACCCCCTACTCCCCCTGGCGCACGCTCTGGCCGCGCTGGTGGCTCCCGATCGCCGGCGCCGATCCGGACGGGACGCTCCTCGGCGCGACGACCGGCGGCCAGGACGTCCTCCTCCGGCACTCCTGGGCGCTCTCCGCCTGGTACGGCCTCGCCTCGCAGGAGCCCGGGTACGCGGCCAGCTACCTCGGGACGTGGTCCTGGCCGCAGGTGGACCTCTCGTCGAGCCGCGTCCTCGAGTCCGCGCGGGCCGGCCGCGGGCTCCGCGCCGTCTGGACCCCGCTCGACGCCGGCCTCGGCTTCACCTTCACGCGGCTCGAGTGGTCGGCGCTCGTGCGGCTCGGGTGGGCCGGGACCTTCCGCGACGTGCTCGGGGCGGCGGGGACCGCGACGGAGCCCGAGGCGCTCCGCACCGAGGACGGGTTCGGCTCGGAGGTCACGCTGCGCGCGGCGTGGTCGAGCGCGCGGCGGTACGTGCGGTCGATCTCGCCCGAGGAGGGCCAGACGCTGAGCCTCGTGGCGGGCCTCTCGGCGAAGGAGCTCGGGAGCGACTACGCGCTGCTCCGCGCGCGCGGCGCGGTCACGCAGTACCTCCGGCTCCCGTTCACGCGCCACGCCGTGCTGGCGCTCCGGGTCGCCGGCGGCGCGGCCGACGGCTCCCTCGGCGCGTCCGCACCGTTCGCGCTCGGCGGCCCGGCGCAGCCCGATCCGCTGTCCCTCCTGCTCGGCCTCGCGGCGTCCCCCGACCAGCTCCGCGGGTATCCGCTCGAGTGGCTCGAGGGGACCGGGTTCGCGCTCGCGAACGCCGAGCTCCGGTTCCCGCTCGGCGCGCCGGAGCGCGGCTACGCCACCTGGCCCGTCTTCCTCCGGCGCGTCCACGGCGCCCTCTTCGCCGATCTCGGGGACGCGTTCGACCTCCCGGGCACCCTGCCCTTCGCCGGCCACCGCTTCCGGTGGGACGAGCTCCGCCTCGGCGCCGGCGCGGAGCTGCGGCTCGAGCTCGCGCTCGGCTACGCGCTCCTCACCGACCTCCGCCTCGGGGTCGCGCGCGCGTTCGGCCGCCCGCTCCGCGGCGAGGCGGAGGAGCCCGGGGCCGCCGCCGTCACCGGCTACGCGGTGCTGGGCGGGAGCTTCTGAGCCGCCCACCCGTCCGGTCGCGCCGAGCCCGCGTCGAAGCACGGACGGTGACGGACTCGGCCCGCGCGGCGCGCATCAGGCCGCGTGGCGCTGCTCGCCCGCCTCGTCCTCGTGCCGCGAGGCGTGGCGCCGGCGGAACCGATCGAGGAGCGAGTAGATCACCGGCACGACGAGCAGCGTCAGGACGGTGGACGCGACGAGGCCGCCGATGATCGCCCAGGCCATCCCGGTCCGGCTCTCGGCGCCGTCGCCGCGGGCGAAGGCCACCGGCAGCATGCCGGCGATCATCGCCACGCTGGTCATGAGGATCGGGCGGAGGCGCATCGGGCCCGCCTCGAGGAGCGCCTCCCTCGTCGGGCGGCCCTCCTCGCGGAGCTGGTTCGTGAACTCCACGATGAGGATGCCGTTCTTCGCCACGAGGCCCATCAGCATGATCATCCCGATCATCGCGAAGATGGTCATGTACTCCTGCGCGAGGAGCAGCCCGGAGAGCGCGCCGATCACCGAGAGCGGCAGCGAGATCATGATCGTCAGCGGATCGAGCAGGCTCTCGAACTGGGCGCAGAGCACCATGTAGATGAGGATCACGCCGAGCAGCAGCGCCTTCATGAACTCCGCCATCGTCTCGCCCAGCATCTTCTGCTGGCCGGCGTAGCCGTACTGGACCCCCGCCGGGAGGGTCTTCGCGAACGCCTCGAGCTTCTTCGTCGCGTCGCCGAGCGACATGCCCTTGAGGTCGGCGAGCAGCGTCACCTGCCGCTTGAGCCCCTGGCGATCGATCTCCGCCGGGCCGGTGGTCTGCACGAGGCTGGCGACGCTCCGGAGCTCCACGAGCTCGCCGCGCGCGGTCCGCAGCGTCAGCGCGCCGAGCGCCTGCGGGTCGGCGCGGACGTCGGCGGGGAGCCGGAGCTTCACGTCGTACTGATCGCCCTTCTCCCGGTACTTCACGAACTCCTGCTGCCCGAGGAAGGCGCGCAGCGTGAGGCCGACCTGCGCGGCGGGCAGCCCGAGCGCCGCGGCGCGGTCGCGATCGACCCGGACGGCGACCATGGGGCTCCCGGAGCGGGCGCTCGAGTCCACGTCGGCGAACCCCGGATCGGCCCGGAGGTACGCGAGCCCCTCCGCGACGGCCTCGTCGAGCAGCGCCGGGTCGTCGCTCTGGAGGTTGAACTGGACGAGCTGGGTGCGCCCTCCCGCCCAGCCACGCTCACCCACAGTGAACAGGGAGCCGTGCGGGAGCTGGACGGCCTTGCGCAGGAAGACCTTCATCTCCTCCTGCTTGAACGTGCGCTCGGCGATGGGGACGAGGTTCACGGTCAGCGTGGCCTTGTTCACGGCCCCGTCGGTGCCGCCGCCCACGAGCGTGAAGACCCCCGCCACCCCGGGCAGCGCCCGGATCTGCCGGCTCACGTCCTCGGCCGCGAGGTCCGTGTCGTCGAGGGGCGTGCCCAGCGGCAGCTCGAGCCGGCCGGTGAGCTCGCTCACGTCCTGCACCGGCATGAACGCGAACGAGAGGAACCGGCTGAGGAACACCGTGAGCAAGAGCACCGCGATCGTCAGCCCGATCGTGGCGAGGCGGTGGCGGAGGGCCCACCCCAGCACGCGCCGGTAGAGGTCCTCGATCGCGCGGAACCCGCGCTCGAGGAACTGGCTCACCGGGTGGGTGGACTCACCGTGCGAGAGCAGGCGCGCCGCCAGCATGGGGGTGAGCGTCATCGAGATCAGGTACGACAGCCCGACCGCGACCGTGACGGTGATCCCGAACTGGAAGAAGAACCGCCCCGCCATGCCCTTCATGAAGGCGACCGGCACGAACACCGCGATGACCGAGAGCGTCACGGCGAGCACCGCCAGGGCGATCTGCGTCGTCCCGGTGAACGCCGCCTTGCGCGGCTGCTCCCCCTTCTCCAGGTGGCGGAACACGTTCTCGATCACGACGATGGCGTCGTCGATCAGGAGGCCGATCGAGAGCGTCAGCGCCAGCATCGTGATCATGTTGAACGTGAAGTCCAGCGCGTGCATGGCCGCGATCGTCCCGATGATCGAGGTCGGCAGCGCGAAGGCCGCGACGACGGTCGCCCGCCAGTTGCGGAGGAACAGGAGCACCACCAGCACGGCGAGCACGGCGCCGATGATCAGGTCGTGCTGCACCGACTCGATGGACTTGCGGATGAAGCGCGAGTTGTCGCTCACCACCGTGAGCTGCGACCCCGCGGGGAGGAGCTTCTGGAGCTCGCCGAGGTGCGCCTTCACGCCCTCGGCCACCTCGGTGGTGTTGGCGTCCGACTGCTTCTTGACGACGAGGGCGATGGCGGGCTTGCCGTCGAGGCGCGCGGTGGAGCGGGCCTCCGCGGGGCCGTCCACCACGCTCGCGACGTCGCGCACCCGGACCGGCCGGCCGCCGGGGCTGGCGATCACGAGATCGCGGAGCTCCTCGACGGACTGCGCCTCCGTCTCCAGCTTGACCACCCGCTCCTTCCCCGGCTCGAGCGTCCGGCCGCCGGGGATGTTGACGCTCTGGGCGGCGATCGCCTGCGACACGTCGGTGGCCGCGAGGCCGTAGGAGCGCAGGCGGGTGGGATCGACCTCGATCGCGATCTCGCGCTTCCGGCCGCCGATCACGTCCACGGTGCCCACGCCCGCGACGCGCTGGAGGGCCGGGCGCAGCTCGTCCTCGGCCGCCTTGGTGAGGGTCTCGACCGGGAGCGGGCCCGTGAGGGCGAGCTGGACGAGCGCCTGCGCCTGGAGGTCGATCTTCTGGACGACCGGCGTCTCGATCTCCGCGGGGAGCTTGGAGATCGTCGCGCTCACCTTGTCGCGCGCCTCCTGGGCGGCGACGTCGATGTCCTTGTCGAGATCGAACTCGAGGACGATGACCGAGAGGCTCTCGTAGTTGAAGGAGCTGATCGTGTCGAGGCCGGAGATCGCGTTCAGCTCCTGCTCGAGCGGCTGCGAGACGTTCTTCTCGATCGTCTCCGGATCCGCGCCCGCCAGGATCGTGTTCACCGTGACGATCGGGATGTCGACCTTCGGCGTCTGATCGACCCCGATGTTCGGGAAGGAGTTGATGCCGAAGACGACCAGCCCCATCACCAGCATGCTGGTGAAGAGGGGCCGGTTGATGAAGGTGCGGATGGGGCTCACGGTGAGGCTCCTGGCGGTCTCGGGCCTACTCCTGGACGTGGACGCGCGCGCCTTCGGTCAGGCCCGCGCCGCCGTCGGCGACGACGCGATCGCCCGGCGCGAGGCCCGCGAGCACGCGCACGGTGCCCGGCGTGAGCCGCTGCACCTCCACGGCGCGGCGGTGGGCGGCCTCGGACTCGACCGCCCAGACGTAGCTCTTCCCGTCCTCCTGGCGGACCGCCTCGGCGGGCAGGAAGACGCCCTTCGACTCGCCGCTCGCGACGCCGAGGCGGACCTGGACGATGGCGCCCGGCCGGAGCTCCTTGAACGGCGCCCCGGCGATGTCGGCGCGGACGTCCACCGTGCGGGTCCCGGGCTCCACCGCGACGCCGACCGTGCGGATCCTGGCCTGGAACTCCTTCCCGGAGGGGCTCACGTTCGCGTCGAGCGCCGCGCCCGGCGCGAGCAGGTCGACGAGCGCCTCCGGCACCGGCACGCGCACCTCGACCGTGGCGACGTCCACGATCGCCAGCACCGGCGTGGGCGGCATCATCGCGACGTACTCGCCGGCGCTCTTGTGACGCGCGGTGATCACGCCGTCGAAC
>JAEYOU010000689.1 GCA_023411405.1 Pseudomonadota bacterium
GCCCCGCGCCGCTCACCACCCTGGCGCGCGCGCTCGCCGGTCGCGCGCGCGCCGCCGCCCACACCTGAGGACCGCCATGCCCGCGCACGCCTTCATCCCCTTCGCGCTGCCCCACGTCACCCAGGCCGAGATCGACGGGGTCGTCGAGGTGCTGCGCTCGAGCTGGATCACCACCGGCCCGCGCGCCAAGGCCCTCGAGGCGGAGTTCGCGGCGGCCACGGGCGCCCCGCACTGCCTGGCGGTGAGCTCCTGCACGGCCGCGCTCCACCTCGCGCTCGAGGCCGCCGGCGTGCGCGAGGGGGACGAGGTGATCGTCCCCACCCTCACCTTCGCGGCGACGGCCGAGGTGGTGGACTACCTGGGGGCCGTCCCGGTGCTCGTGGACGTGCGCGCCTCCGATCACAACGTCGATCCCGAGGCGATCGCCGACGCCATCGGGCCGCGCACCCGCGCGATCGTCCCGGTCCACTTCGGCGGGGTGCCGGCCGACATGGACGAGATCACCGCGCTGGCGCGGCCGCGCGGGATCGCGGTGATCGCCGACGCCGCGCACGCGTTCCCCTGCGCGTATCGCGGGCGGAGCGTGGGGGCGCTCGCCGACGTCACCTGCTTCTCGTTCTACGCGACCAAGACCATCACCACCGGCGAGGGCGGCGCCGCCGTGACCGCCCGCGCCGACTGGGCCGATCGCATGCGGATCATGTCGCTCCACGGCATCTCGCGCGACGCCTGGAAGCGATACATGGCGGATGGGAGCTGGCACTACGAGATCCTCGCCGCGGGGTTCAAGTACAACCTCTCCGACCTCGCCGCGGCGCTGGGGCTCGCCCAGCTCGCGCGCGCCGAGGAGATGCGGACGCGTCGCGCCGCGATCGCCGCCCGGTACGACGCGGCGTTCGAGGAGCTCGAGGAGCTCGAGCGCCTCCACCCGGCGCCCGACCGCACGAACGCGCACCACCTCTACGTGGTCAAGGTGGATCCCGGCGGCCTGGAGATCGATCGGGCCGACTTCATCCGGGCCCTCGGCGCGCGCGGGGTCGGGTCGTCGGTGCACTTCATCCCGCTGCACGAGCACCCGTATTACCGGGACACGTTCGGCTACGAGCCCGAGAGCCTCCCCGTCGCGCACGCCGTCTTCGCGCGGTCGGTGTCGCTGCCGCTCTACTCGGCCATGACGGACGAGCAGGTCGAGCAGGTGGTCGCCGACGTGCGGGCGGTCGTCGAGGAGCACCGGCGGCCGCGGTGGAGCGTCGTGCCGGAGGCGGCGCTGGAGCGCCCGGCGCCGGGGTAGCGCCGCGCGACGTCCGCTCCGGAGGTCGAGGAGGTCCTCGACCTGCCCGCCCACCTCACCGCCGCACCACCGCCTCGACCTCGCCCGCGTGCCGCGCCAGCACGTCCGTGCACCGCTCGTGCGCGGACAGGGCGCTGAGCTCGGGGAACACGGCCGCGGGGAAGAAGACCGGGAGCCCGAGCTGTCCGTCGTGGCTCGAGGCGGCGAGGGCGCGGCGCGGGCGCGCGGCCGCGGCGAGGGCGCAGAGGTGATCGGGATCGACGGGCGGCTCGCACGCGACCACGACCACGCCCACCGCCTCGGGCGCGCACTCCGCCACGCGCAGGAGCCCGCGCCGGAGCGCCCCGGCCTGCCCGGCTCCGCGCGCCTCGCTGGCGACGGTCGCGACGGGCAGCCCGGCGAGCGACGCGCGGAACTCGTCCGCGGGATCGCTCACGACGACCACCACCGGCCAGAGCCGGGCGTCGAGCACGGCGCGCACCGCGCGGCGGAGACGCAGCTCGTCCACGCGCGCGTGCGCGGAGCCATCCCCGTCTCCGACGAGGACGATGCTCCCCACTCCTCGGACGAGGTGTTCGCGTTCCACGGTCCCCCGCGGCGCCGCCGGTGCGGTGCGCTGGTCCGCGTGATCTGCTCGGCCGTGGGCCTCACGTCCGCACGGAATTCTCGCTCACCCCAATCGGGAAGGGGGGCAGGCGTCCGCGTCCGCCCGCGCGCGCGAAGCGAACGCGCGCCCGCGGGTGCGAAGGTGCGGTATCCATGTCGGCGTGCTCCCCTGGACGACGGTCGCCGAAGCGCAGGCGCCTGGTGGCGCGAGGTGGGAGCTCGCGCGCCGCGGCGACGAGTGGGTGGTGCGGGCCGCGGGCCGCGTGCTCATGAGCTCGAGGATGCACGGGTCGGAGGAGGCCCTCGCGCGGGCGGCGCTCGCGCGCGCCGCGCGTCCGCGCGCCGTGCTCGTCGGGGGTCTCGGGATGGGGTTCACGCTCCGGGCGGCGCTCGACACGCTCCCGGCGGAGGCGCGCGTCGTCGTCGCCGAGCTCGTCCCCGAGCTGGTGGCCTGGAACCGCGGGCCGCTCGGCGCCGCGGCCGGCCACCCGCTCGCGGACGCGCGGGTGGAGGTCGTGGAGCGCGACGTGCTCTCCGTCGCCGCCGGCAGGCCCGGCCGCTTCGACGCGGTGCTGCTCGACGTGGACAACGGACCTGCCACCCGCAGCGCAGCGGTGGGGCGGCCCGAGAACGCCGCGCTGTATGGGGTCGCGGGGACGGCGAAGTGCGCCGCGGCGCTCCGGCCGGGCGGCGTGCTCGCGGTCTGGTCGGCGGGCCCCGCGCCGGAGTACTTGAAGACGCTCGCGCGGGTGGGTCTCGCCGCCTCCGCGCAGGTGGTGCCGGCGCGCGCGGGCGGCGGCACGCGCCACGTCATCCTGCTCGGGGCGCGGGGATCAGAAGTCAGGAGTCAGTAGTCAGTTGTCGGGTTGCAGTTCTCAGGCAATACACACACGGAGAGAGCACTGGATCCCGTGAGCGGTGAACCGTGAACCGTGAGCTGAGCACCCTTCTCGTCCTCGCGTTGGCCGCGGCGGCGTGCGACCGCGATCCCGAGGCGGAGCACGTCGCCGAGGTCCGCGCGATCTGCGCCTCGCTGGCCGCGCGCGGCGCCGGCGCGTCCGAGGCCGAAGCGCTGCTCGGGCCCCCGACGTGGGTCGGCTGCGGGAGCGACTTCCCCCCGGCCTCCGGCGCCGACGGGTGCCCGCGCGATGGCACGGCGATCTGCATCCGGGTCTGGGCGCATCGCGCCCACCAGGCGTGGACGTGTGGCGGACTCGCCTGCAGCTACGGGTGCGAGCTGCGGGCGCCCGCGGGCGACCCGGAGGCGACCTGCGCGGTCCGCTTCCTCGAAGGCGACGAGCGGCCGCCCGCGCTGGGCCCCTGAACGGCAGTTCGCTCGCCCGCGCGGGTGATCACGCGGCGGGGAGGATCCTCGCGAGCACGGCGCGGACGACCCGATCGCACCGCTGGGCGGGGAACGGGAACGCGTCGCTCGCGCTCCGCCCGAGCTCTCGGGTGAGCACCTCGCGAAGCGCGGCGCGGGCGCGGTGGAGGCGCACCTTCACCACCGCCTCGCTCACGCCGAGCGCGTGCGCCGCCTCCTCCGTCGACACCCCCTCCACCTCGCGCAGCAGGATCACGGTGCGGTGGATCGGGGGGAGGCGGTCGATCGCGCTCTCGAGCAACGCGAGCGCTTGCCGCGACGCGGCGCGCTCCTCCGGATCGGGCTGGTCGTGCATGGAACCCTCCGTCGCCGCGCCGGCCTCCACCGTCACGAAGCTGCGGCGCTTGCGGACCCGGCCGAGCGCCTCGTTGAGCCCGATCCGCACGAGCCAGGTGGCGAACGACGAGAGCCCCTCGAACGCGCCGAGCCCGGCGTACGCCCGGAGGTAGGCCTGCTGCATCGCGTCCTCCACCTCGGCCTCGTCCCGGAGGATGCCGCGCACCGCCCGGTAGAGCCGGGCGTTGTGGCGGCGCATGAGCACCTCGAACAGGGCGGCGTCGCCCGCCCGGACGCGGGCGACGATCTCCTCGTCCGGAGGGTAGACCTCGGGGCGAAGCCGTTCGGGATGCAGCGGAGCGTTCATGTCCCCCTCCGACGCGGGGGTCCGACGGAGGTTACCGGCGTCACCTCGACCTCGACGGCGCTCCTCAAGGCCTGAGCGTCGCGGCGGGGGCAGCGCGAGAGCGTCTACGCACGCGCGGCCGCGAGCTTCCGCTTGCGGAACCAGCCGTGGAGCCGGTGCCCGAAGCCCGTCCCGGGCAGCACCATGAACGGGCACAGATCCGTCACGGGGGTCACGCCCGCGGCCGCGCACTCCGCGAGGGCCGCGGGCGAGGCCGCGCCCGGGCCGCCCCCGCGGTGGAACCAGAGCTGGCGCACCCCTGCGTCGAGGGCCTCGCGCGCCGCGCGCTCGGCCGCCGCGGGCGGGACGAGGAGGTACACCCCTTCCACCGGAGGAGTGATCTCGGCCACGCTCGCGAACGCCGGCCGGCCGTCGACCTCGGGGACGGCGGGGTTCACCGGCACGACGTCGTAGCCGCGCGCGAGGAACGCCTCGTACACCCTGCGGGAGAAGTCGGCGCGGTTCCGGGACACACCGACGAACGCGATGCGGCGGAGCTGCAGGAACCGCTCGGCTGCCTGGATGGCGCTCATGGGGCCTCCTGGGGAGGCCAGCGTAGCGCAGTCGGGGAGGGGAGGGGTGGACCGCGTGGGCGGGGCGATCCGGTCCGGGCCGCCCCGCCCGTGAGCGCTGCCCCGTTACTCGATGGTCTCGGTGCCCGTGCCCATCCCGGTGTCGCCCGTGGTGCCGGTGCCCATCCCGGTGTCGCCGAGCGTACCCGTGCCCATGCCCGTGTCGCCCGTCGCGCCGGTGCCCATGCCCGTGTCGCCGAGCGTACCGGTGCCCATCCCGGTGTCGCCGAGCGTACCGGTGCCCATGCCCGTGTCGCCGGTGACGCCCGTGCCCATGCCCGTGTCAGCCGTGGCGCCCGTGCCCATGTCGGTGTCGGCGCCCGTGCCCATGTCGGAGCTCGTGCTGGTGTCGCTCGTCGCGCTGCTGCCCGTGTCGTCGGTCGCCAGCGCCCGCCCGCTGAGCGCGAGGGCGGCCAGCCCTGCGACCAGCATGTACCTCAGCTTCTTCGCCATTTGTAACCCCCTCCAAGTGCGTGCCACCGCTCCATGCGGCGGCCGCCGCCGCCGGGCGCTCACCTTTTCGATCGATGCCCGGACGGCGCCCCGGCCGCAGGTCAACACCTCCGCCGTGGCTGCGAGAAAGCTGCGCACGCCGGGGCCTCGCACAACGGTTCGCGGCGATCGGGCGCGGGGTGCGCACACCGTCACCGCTCCGGTTGGAGCGCCGCCGTGCAGGCGTCCGCGCCCTACGTTGCCGTCGCCATGGATCCGAGCGCGGTCGCGGTGGTCCCTGCCCACCTCCGGAGCCCTCGCGACGCGGCGTGGCTCCGGCGGTCCGTCGACGCGCTCGCGCGGGAGGCCGCGCTCCGCGGGATCGTGGTCGTGGACGACGCGAGCCTCGTCCGCCTGCCGCCGCTGCCCGGGTGCGCCGAGGTCCTCACGCTCGCCCGCAAGTCCGGGCCCGCCGCCGCCCGAAAC
>JAEYOU010000708.1 GCA_023411405.1 Pseudomonadota bacterium
GCGCGCGAGCGCGCCGCCTCCGCGAGGTACGTGACGCGCGACGGCGCGACCCGGCGCGGGAGGAGGCCCATCTTGGCGCGCTCCGCGTTGGACGGTCCCCGGCTCCTGGGAGCGACGCCCGGCGAAGGGTCGGCGGCGAGCAGCGAGACGATCAGCAGGGGCAGCGAGGACGGCATGCGGCGAGGCTCCCGGTCCGGAGGAGGACCGCGAGGTACAGGTGGACGCGCCGCGGCGCCGTCGCCATGCCCCGCAGCGCGCCTGGCCCCAGCGGGCCCGGGGCCGGCGCGGCGCCGCTCCTCCCGTCACAGCCTCGGCTTCGGGAACCCCCGCTCCGGCTTCCCGAACAGGTAGCCCTGGAACAGGTGGCCCCCGAGCAGCGCGAGCGTGTCGCGCTCGGCGGGGAGCTCGATCCCCTCGCTGATGACGTCGATCCCGAGCTCGTCGGCGAGGCCCAGCACCGACCGGACCACGCTCTGCTTGAGCGGCGAGACGTCCACGCCCCGCACGAGCGACATGTCGAGCTTCACCACGTCCGGCTCGATCCTCGCGAAGCTCGCGAGGCCGGCGTAGCCCGCGCCGAGATCGTCCACCGCGAGGCGGTACCCCATCTCCCGGAGCCGCTCGACGCGCGCGGCGATGTCCGAGACCTCCTCGAGCGCCGTCCGCTCGGTGATCTCGAGCACGACCTGGTGGGCGACCTGCGCGAGCGGCGAGGTGCGATCGAGCAGCTCCGGATCCTCGAGGTCGCGCGCGTGGAGGTTCACGAAGAGGAGCGCGCCCGCGGGGACCGACCGCGCCTGCGCCGCGACGCGCTTGCGGATGGCCCGGCCGAGGTCGGCGAGCCGGCCCAGCTTCTCGGCCGCGGTGAGGATGTCGTTGGGGCGCGCGAACGGGCCGTCGGAGCGGACCAGCGCCTCGTACCCGAAGAGCCGCCGGCGCCCCCAGTCCACGATCGGCTGGAAGCCGATCCAGAGCTGCCGGAGCGTCTCGTCGAAGTTGCCCGCATACGCCACCTCCTCCGCGCTGGGCCCCAGCTCGCGGAGGGGGATGGGGAGCGGCGTCCCCTCGGAGCGCCGCTGCCGGGCGCGCTGCCCGGCCTCGGCCGCGCCGCGCACCGTCGTGGCGAGCGCCTCGATGTCCACGGGCTTGGTGAGGTACCGGTACGCGCCGAACTCGACCGCGCGCACCGCGGTCTCGAGCGCGGGCCCGCCCGTGACGAGGACCACCGGGACGTCCAGCGACAGCTCGCGCAGCCGCTGGAGGAACTCGATCCCGGAGAGGCGCGGCATGTTGATGTCCGACACGACGGCGTCGAAGGCGCCGCCCCGCACCTTCTCGAGCGCCTCCACCCCGTCGTTCGCGGTGTCCAGATCCAGCCCGGAGGTACGGAGCACCTTCATGTAGGCGGTCCGGACGATGGGGTCGTCTTCGACGAGGAGAACCTGGCTCACGTTCGCTCCCGGCTTCGATCGGGAGCAGGGGGCGTGCCCACGCCTGCGGCCCGGAAAACCGGCGTTTGCAGCCCGCGGCGGGCAGTCCGTGCCCACCCCGGGTGGGCGGCGCCGCACCCCTGGTCCCGCGCGCCGGGGACGTGACGTCATCGCGAGCGCCGGCCGCAGCTACTCTGAGTGAACGCCGGGCGTCACGTGATCGGGCGACGGGGGCTCTCGGGACGCGCGCCAGCTCTCCGCCTTCCAGAACCGCTCCGGCAGGAGCGCCACGCCCATGAGCACGAGCTGCGAGGCGCAGAACGTGACGAGCCAGAACGTGGCCGCGTCCATGAAGCCGTACGAGTGGAGCCCGACGCCGAGCATGTTCACGCCGAACCAGGAGAGGCTCGTGATCACGTTCCCGAAGATCGCCATGGCGGCGATCCCCCGCTCGCGCACGTAGCCGCCCCAGCGCGCGTGCAGGATGACCGCGGTCCAGAGCACGATGAGGAGCGCGCCGTTCTCCTTCGGATCCCAGCCCCAGAACCGGCCCCAGGACTGGTCGGCCCAGATGCCGCCGAGCACCGTGCCCACGAAGCTGAAGAACAGGGCGAAGCAGATGACCCCGTAGATCATCGACCCGAGCAGCCGATCGTCGCGGCGATCGCGGTTCGGCGAGAGGTGCCGGTAGGCCGTCGCCGCGATCGCCAGGAAGCCGGCGAGGTAGGTGCCCGCGTAGCCGATGACGATGGTGATGACGTGGGTGGCGAGCCAGAAGTTCGAGTCCAGCACCGCCCGCATCATCTCCATGGTGTCGCCGCTCGTGGCGAGGTTCTGGGCGATGATGAGCGTGGACGCGCCGATGGCGCCGGCGGCCAGCGTGCCGAACCCGCGCCGGTACCTCACCTCGAGCAGGATGCCCACGACCACCGCCACCCAGCCGACGACCACGGCGGACGAGTAGAGGTTCGTGACCGGCGGATAGCCCTGGAGCACCACGCGCGCGACGATCCCGACCGTCTGCACGACCGCGCCCGCGACGAGCAGCACCAGCGCCGCCGACCGGAACGCCAGCGGGCGCGCGAGCCAGGAGACGAACACGGCGAGGAGCGCGAGCAGGTAGAGGAGGAACCCGGAGTAGAACGGATCGGCCCGGTTGAAGATCGACTCGAGGACGCCCTGGCGCGCGCCGGCCGGGTTCGCCGCCCGGACGTGCTGCGCGATCGAGGCGACCGCGGCGTTGAACGCCCCGGCGTCGCCCGCCGTCCAGGCCTTCCCGAGGTTCGCCCACCCCTCGAGGATGGGATCGCGCTGGCCGGAGGCGACCGCGGCCAGGCCGCGGCCCACCGTGCGCCAGTCGGTCGGCTTCGCCCCCGCCGCCGGCGGCAGCGGGCGGAACTGGGCGAACTGGTCGATGCCCTGGAAGTTGCGCGCCGCGGCGGCGTCGCTCCTCCCGAGCGCGTCGGCGAGCGTCGTGCCGGGGATCTGGATCGAGACCTTGAGCTTGCCGTACAGCGAGGCGCGCTCGGCCAGGTTCTGCGACGCGCGCTGCACGCGGCGCTGGTCGTCGTCGGTCGGCTGGATCATCGCCTGCCGCTCGACGTCGTCGAGGTGGGGGAGCAGGTCCTGGAACCGCGCGTACGTGCGGCTCCCCTCCTGCTCCACCCCGAGGAGCGCGAGGAGGTCGGGATCGTCCACCACGAACGCCGGGTAGGCGTCCGCGCGCTCGGGCCTGAACAGCACGTCGAGGAGCCACTCGCTGGCCGTGAGCTTCACCTGCTCCGTCGCGCCGTTCGCCCCCGCGATCTCGCCCCGGAGGCTCGACTTCTGCCGGAGCATGAGCAGCGCGTTCCGGGCCACGCTGTCGAGGGGCTTCACCCGCCCGCCCTCGAGGGCGGGCAGCCGGCCGAAGCCGGCGAGGTCGAAGCCGTTCACGGACGGTGCGGGGCGCAGCGAGGCGCCCACGAGGAGCACGGCGACGCCGGCCGCCGTCCAGGGGAGGAGCTTCTCGAGCTTCATGGCGTGACCCCCAGGGCCGCCTTCGCGGCGCGCCGCGCGGACTGGCCGCGCACCCAGCGCCCGAGCGAGATGCCGAAGTGGGCGAGGAGGCCCACCGAGACGAGCAGGCAGGAGAAGTACGGGAGGAGCCAGCCGGGGTTCTCGACCACCTGCAGGATCGACACGTTCTCGCCCTGGAAGCTCGCCTGGTAGAAGGTCTTCCCGCCGTAGCGGAGCGGCTGGTTCATCTTGATGAGCACGTCGCGCGCCTCGCCGGTGCCCGGGTTCGCGAGCCAGACCGCGGACGAGAAGTTCTTCGGGATGTTGGTGCCGGGGTACCGATCGTGGCTGAACTTCTTGAGCGTGAGCGCGTACGGGAGGTACTCGCGCTCGCTGCGCATCGCGAGATCGTAGCTCCGCCCCTCGTGCTCGAGCCGCTGCGCGCGGTTGAGCCAGGTCGAGAGCAGCCAGGTCTCCGGCCCGCTCCCCGCCGGCGCCCCCACCCGCTCGAGGACGACCGCGGGCATGTTGCGCTCGTCGTCGCGCGAGGTCCGCGGGATGCCGCGCGCCACGAGCTCGGGGCCGAGCCCGGCGCTCGCCATGCCCATCCCGCGATCGACGGTCCCGACCTGCGAGTTCGCGTGGAACTCCTTCACCCGGAAGGCGAGCGGCCGGCCGGGGACCTGCACCACGGCGCCGGGCCGGAGCATCGACTGCGGGATGCTGAAGACCTCGTCGTGGCGCGGATCGCTCCGGTCGACGACCGCCAGCTCGGCCCGGGTCGGGCTCGTGACGTAGTTCACCGTCTGGCCGTTCTCGAACAGGAGCTGGTGCTCGCGCTGGTAGGCGGCCGCGATGAACTCCCCGGCGACGAGCAGGATGAGCCCGAGGTGCACCACCCACAGGCCCGACTTCTTCCACGAGAGCTCGAGCCGCCGGAGCTGCGCGGCCACGAGGTTCACGATGAGCACGAGGCCGGTGAGCGCGCCGCCGGGGAAGATCGGGACCGAGAGGACCGTCCCCGAGACGTCCCACCAGACGAGCCAGCTCCGCATGTACAGGTCGACCGCGGCCCAGGTCCCGAGCGTCACCTGCGCCAGCGTGCAGG
Source organism: Pseudomonadota bacterium (assembly GCA_023411405.1). GTDB lineage: Bacteria > Myxococcota > Myxococcia > Myxococcales > Anaeromyxobacteraceae > Anaeromyxobacter. The sequence continues at coordinate 4,537 of JAEYOU010000708.1, forward strand.
CGACCACGAGCACCATCAGCACCGAGAGGCAGACGATGGTGAGCTTGAGCGAGGTGACGGCGTCCCAGAGCGGCGTGAACCACGGCGCCGCCGCCGGCGGGGACCGGGGAGGCGCCGCGGGCGCTGGTTCGTGCTGGCTAGCGGGCGTCAAGGCGGAGGCTCCCGAGGAGGTCGAGGAAGGCGGGGCGGACGGTGGCGACCGCGTCGGCGTCGCCGGTCAGCTTGAAGAACCAGGTCTCGCCCTGGATCGAGGTGAGGCCGGCGACGGTGCGGAGCTTCTCCGCGCCGGCCGAGGTGAAGTCGTACACCGCGAGCTCTCCGGCCGCGGACCCGAGGATCTTGCGCGCGGGCGCGAGGTCCGGTTCGCCGAGCGGCGGCAGGCCGAGCTGATTGCGCCAGCGGTTGACGTTCGCGAGCTCGCCGCCGGCCGGTCCGGAGAGCCGGACGACCGTGACCTCCGCCTTCGCGCCCGGCGGCGTGAGCGTCGCGTGGCGCATGTCGCCGCCCCCCTGCCGCTCCTGCCAGCCTGCGGGGAGCGTCCACCGCACGCCGCCTTCGGCCACCGCAGGCTGCGGCGCGGCGGCGCCGGCGGTCGCGGCAGGCACCGCGTCCCGCTCCTTCTCGACGATGTAGTGCCGGACGCCGTCCCGCTGGCAGGCGCCGAGCAGGAGGAGGGACGCGACCGAGGCCCAGACCCAACGTCCGGGTCGGCAGGGGGGTACGGTCGTTCCGGCGGCGCGTGCCATTTCGGTCCTCGAGGTCGTGCGTTGGATGCGGGAGCCCGGGTGCGGTGACGGGGACGCCTACCGGAGACAACCCGCAGGCGCGCAGAATTTCCCACAGGTTGCGGGGAACGTAACGTCCGGGGTGATGCCCATCAATGGCAGGTTCGCTCGCCTGGTGCCCGGCGACGCCCCGGGCGGGGCCCCTCAGTCCGCGAGCAGCGTCGGGTCGGTCGCGAGCAGGGCGGCGCCCCGGGCGACCGCGGTCTGGGGATCGTCCTCGAGCACGCACGGGCGCGGGAACGCCTGCGCGACGCCCACCCGCACCTGCGGCACGAAGGTCGTGCCGCCGATGAGCAGCACCGCGCCCAGCCGCGAGAGATCGCCGAGGCCGGCCTGATCGAGCGTCTGGGCGGAGGCGGAGATCGAGCGGTCCACCAGCTCCGCCCAGTGCGGCGCGAGGTGATCGCGCCGGACCATGAAGTCGAGGTGCTGGACGCGGCCCCCCACCGAGAACGCGTCGCGGAGCTGGAAGCGGGCCTCGGGCGCGGACGAGAGCGCGCGCTTCACGAGCTCGCACTGGCGCTGGATGCGGTCCCAGACGACGACGTCGCGGGTCACGTCCACGCCGTGCTGCCGGTAGACCCCGTTCGCCACCCACCGGGCGAACGCGCTGTCGAGGTCGTCGCCGCCGAGGCAGTCGTCGCCGCCGGAGGCGAGCACGCGCAGCTTCAGGCCGTCGCGCTGCACCACCGTCGCGTCGAGCGTGCCGCCGCCGAAGTCGTAGACGAGGACCGGCGCCGACCCCACCCCCGCCGCGCCCATCCCGCGCGCCACGCCGCCCGCGCAGGGCTCCGAGACGATGCGGACGATCTCCAGGCCCGCCATCCGGCCGCAGCGGACCATCGCCTCGCGCACGGTCGCGGTGGCCGCGGCGGGGACGGTGAGGACCGCCTTGCCGATGCGGCCGCCGAAGCGCAGCTCGGCCCGCTCGCGCAGGTACCGGAGGATGAGCGAGGCGATCTCCGAGGCGGTGTACTCGCCCGAGCGGACCACCACCGACACCTCACCCTTGCCCTGCGCCTTGATGCGGAAGGCGGCGTTCTGGTCGAGCAGCCGGGCCGCGGGCGAGTCCGCGGGGCGCCCGACGACCCGCTTGATGCCGATGACGGTGTTCGTGGGATCGGTGGCGCGAAGGCGCACCGCGTCGGAGCCGACGACGGGAGGCCCCGCCTTCGGGAAATGGACGACGCTCGGGATGGACGCCTCCCCGCGACCGTCCACCGCGTACTGGAAGCGGCCGTCCATGACGACCGCTGCGGTGGAGTAGGTCGAGCCGAGATCGATTCCGAGGACCAGCTCCGAGGCCACGCACACCTTTCTTCGGCACGGCCGGCGAGCAGCTCGATCGCCGGGCATGCACGGAACGCGCGGGTCTAGTATGTCTGTTCCCCCAGCCCCCGGGGAAGAGACCTGACCATGCAGCAGACCGAGAACCTGAACGTCCTCGCCGTCGAGGTGATGCCCTCGCCCGACGAGGTGAAGACGCGCGTGCCGCTCACCGAGCGCGCCGTCGGCACCGTGCTCTCCGGCCGCCGCGCCCTCGAGGCCATCCTCGATGGGCGCGATCGGCGCCTGTTCGTGGTGGTGGGGCCCTGCTCCATCCACGACCCGGTCGCCGGCCTCGACTACGCCCGCCGCCTGCGCGCGCTCGCGGACGAAGTGTCGGACACGCTCCTACTCGTCATGCGGGTGTACTTCGAGAAGCCCCGCACGTCCGTCGGCTGGAAGGGGTTCATCAACGACCCGCGGATGGACGACTCGTTCCGCATCGACGAGGGCATGGAGCGGGCCCGCCAGTTCCTGCTCGACGTCAACGAGCTCGGGCTCCCCGCCGGGACCGAGGCGCTCGATCCGATCTCCCCGCAGTACTACGGCGACCTCGTCGCGTGGACCGCGATCGGCGCGCGCACGGCCGAGTCGCAGACGCACCGGGAGATGTCGTCCGGCCTCTCCACGCCCGTCGGCTTCAAGAACGCCACGGACGGCGACGTCCAGCCCGCGGTCAACGCCATCGTCTCGGCCGCGCAGCCGCACGCGTTCCTGGGCATCAACTTCCACGGGCGCTCCGCGATCATCCGCACGCGCGGCAACCGGTACGGGCACCTCGTCCTCCGCGGCGGCGGCGGGCGGCCCAACTTCGACACCGTCTCCATCGCCATGGCCGAGGAGTCGCTCGCCAAGGCGAAGCTCCAGCGGAACATCGTCGTGGACTGCTCGCACGCCAACTCGTGGAAGAAGCCCGAGCTCCAGCCGCTCGTGATGCGCGACGTCGTCCACCAGATCCGCGACGGGAACCGCTCGATCGTGGGGCTCATGATCGAGAGCTTCCTCGAGGCGGGGAGCCAGCCCATCCCGTCCGACCTCGCCGCGCTGCGCTACGGGTGCTCGGTCACCGACGCCTGCGTGAGCTGGGACACGACGGCCGAGATGATCCGGGGCGCGCGCGAGATCCTGAAGCCGGTGCTGCCGGAGCGCGTCCGGAAGGACTAGTGCCGCGGCTCCGGCATGCTGCCCCGGCCGCCGCTCGCCCTTCGACAGGCTCAGGGCGAGCGGACATTCACATCCGCTCGTGGTGAGCCTGTCGAACCACGAGCGGCCCGGCACCCACCCAGCGCAGATCACCTCGGCTGGGACGCCGCACGAGCTTCACTCCAGCACGCACCCGCTCCCCGCGCCCGTGTACCGCGCCCGCGCCGACCACAGGCATCTCCAGGACCGACGAGGTCTGGAGCCCGCGCCCTTCGTAGCGCTCGGTCCACTCGAGCCCGGAGGCGGAGGCGAGCAAGCTGCGCACGGTGATCGCGCACCGCCCCGCCTCGACCCCGGCGCCGAGCGGCTCTCCTGCCCGCTCGTGCTGAGCCTGTCGAAGCACGAGCGGTGACCGAGAGCCTCGGGCTCGGGCGCGGGCTCATCCTCCACGGGCTTACTCGGGCACCAGGAACAGCGCGGAGAGCGGCGGGAGGATCAGCGACACGGAGAACGGTCGCGCGTGCAGCGGGGTGCCCTCGGCCCGGACCCCGCCGAGGTTGCCCGCCCCCGTGCCGCCGTACGCCGCGGCGTCGGAGTTGAGGCGCTCGAGCCACAGCCCGCCCGCGGGCAGCCCGATCCGGTAGTTGGTCCGGAGCACCGGCGTGAAGTTGAACACCGCCACGACCGGCCGATCCCCCTCCCCGCCCCGGCGGAGGAGGCTCACGACGCTGTTCTCCGCGTCGCCGCAGTCGATCCACTCGAACGCGTCGTGCGCGCAGTCCTTCACGTGCAGCGCGCGCTCCGCCCGGTGCAGGTGGTTCAGGTCGCGGACCCAGCGCTGGACGCCCTGGTGCCGATCGATCCCGAGGAGGTGCCAGTCGAGGCTCACCTCGTGGTTCCACTCGCGCCCTTGCGCGAACTCGCCGCCCATGAAGAGGAGCTTCTTCCCCGGCTGCGCGTGCTGCCAGGCGTACAGCAGCCGGAGGTTCGCGAACTTGTCGAGGTCGTGCCCCGGCATCTTGGCGAGCAGCGACCCCTTCATGTGGACCACCTCGTCGTGCGAGAGCGGCAGGACGAAGTTCTCGCTCGAGGCGTACATGGTCCGGAAGGTCAGCTCGTTGTGGTGGTACTTGCGGTGAATGGGGTCGTTCTCCATGTAGTGGAGCGTGTCGTGCATCCACCCCATGTCCCACTTGAACCCGAACCCGAGCCCCCCGAGGTAGAGCGGCCGGGAGACCAGCGGCCAGCTCGTCGACTCCTCGGCGAAGGTCTGGACGTCCGGGTACTCGCGGTAGACCTCCTCGTTGAGCCGCTTGAGGAAGGAGATCGCGTCGAGGTTCTCGCGGCCGCCGTGGACGTTGGCGATCCACTCGCCGGGCTTGCGCGAGTAGTCGAGGTAGAGCATCGAGGCGACCGCGTCCACCCGCAGGCCGTCCACGTGGTACCGATCGAGCCAGACCATGGCGCTCGAGAGCAGGAAGCTGCGGACCTCGTGCCGGCCGTAGTTGAAGATCTCGCTCCCCCAGTCCGGGTGGCGGCCCTGCCGGCGATCGGCGTGCTCGAACAGGTGCGTGCCGTCGAAGTAGACGAGGCCGTGCTCGTCGGCCGGGAAGTGGGCCGGGACCCAGTCCAGGATCACGCCGATGCCGCGCTGGTGGAGCGTGTCCACGAGGAACATGAAGTCCTGCGGCGTGCCGTAGCGGCTGGTCGGGGCGAGGAAGCCGGTGCACTGGTAGCCCCACGACGGATAGTACGGGTGCTCCATCACCGGCATCAGCTCCACGTGCGTGAACCCCATGTCCTCGCAGTGGTCGGCGAGCATGGGGGCGAGCTCGCGGTAGCCGAGGAACGTCTGCGGCGCGTCCGGCGAGCGCCGCCAGGACCCGAGGTGGACCTCGTAGATCGACATCGGCGCGGTGAGCGCGTTCCGGGCCCCCCGCCCCTTCATCCAGGCCGCGTCGCCCCAGGCGTAGTCGAGATCCCAGACCATCGAGCCCGTCCGCGGCGGCAGCTCGTGGTAGGCGCCGAAGGGATCGGCCTTGTCCACGGCGTACCCGTGGAGCGTCGACGCGACGTGGAACTTGTAGCAGGCCCCGTGGGTCACCCCCGGCACGAACCCCTGCCAGAGCCCCGACGCGCCGACGGGCTCGAGCCGATCGCGCCCCTTCTCCCAGCCGTTCCAGTCGCCGATCACCGACACGGCGCCGGCGTTCGGCGCCCAGACCGCGAACGAGACGCCGGCCGTGCCCCCGCGGACCGTCCGGTGGGCCCCCAGCTTCCGGTACGCCCGGAGGTGCGTGCCCTCGTGAAAGAGGTGCAGGGCCTGCTCGCCCAGCCAGGGCTCCGGGTTCGTCGCGCCGGCGCCGGCGCGGGTGGTGACGGTGCCCCCGAGCCGCTCGGGGTCCACTCCCATGGCTACAGGTCTCGGGGCGGGGAGGCTCATGGCCCGACAATTAGCACCGCCGGTGACGGTCCGCCTCGGCGTTCGCGCGCGCCCCGTCGAGAGCCGGTCGCGCGCACCGGCGAAGCGGCCCTGGGCCACCCCGCGCGGGATCACCCTCGAACGCGGGACGGACGCCCGGTTCCTTCGCCCCGTGAACGCGTGAGGCGCCTCGCGACCCGGCGGGCGCCCGCGACCCGCTCCGCGCGGTCGTCACTCACCGTGAGCTTGCAGCGGTATCGCGGAGAGCCGGGTCCCCAGACACCCGCGACCCCTCCGGGCCGCGAGTGGCAAAGCCCTCGGATCCCGGCAGGTTGCGCCCAGGAGCTGCGACTTGGCCCGCTCTTCGCTCCCTCTCCGGAGATGCGCCTCGCCTTCCGCGCCGCCCTCGCCCTCTCCCTGACGCTCGCGCCGGCGCTCCCGGCCCGGAATTCGTCGGGCGAGGAAGCGACCCAGGTGACCAGCTCGCTGCGCGGCACGCTCCTGCCGGCGCGGCGCCCGGCCACGCCGGCGTGGCTCGAGCAGGCCGTCTGCGAGCGCAGCCCCGAGCTGGGCGAGGCGTGCACCGCCGTGGCCGCCACGGTCGCCGAGGAGGCCGGAGCCGCCGGCCTCGATCCTGTGCTCGTGCTGGCGATCATCGAGGTGGAGTCCGGCTGGGACCCCGGTGCCGTGTCGAGCAAGGACGCGCGCGGCCTCATGCAGCTCCTCGTGCCGACGCTCGCCGAGGAGGCGGAGCTCTCGCCCGCGGAGGTGGACGCCCACGATCCGGTGGTAAACGTCCGCGCCGGCATCCGGTTCTACGCGAAGATGCAGCGGCGGTTCTCCGACCCCGAGCTCGCCATGGTCGCGTACAACGCCGGCCCGGGCCGCCTCGCGCGCTACGTCGTGGCCGAGCAGGGCGTCCCCGAGCGGTTCTGGGCGTACCCCCGCGCCATCCGTCGCGCCGAGCGGCGGCTGCGCGCGCGCCTCGCCGAGCCCGCGTACACGCTCGCCGCCGCCGAGGGCGCGCCGATCGTCCAGTAGCGGGCGCGCGTCCGCGCGGAAGTGCCGGAGCCCGGGCGCCGGTCCGCGGGGACCGTCACTCGAGCGCGCGCAGGAACGCGGCGTCCTCCGCCAGGCTCGCGGCGCTCCTCCGGATCGCCTCGTCGAACGACGCGGCGTCGGTCAGGCTCCGCCCGCGGCCGGAGACCACGACGCGCTTCTCGGCGGTGTAGAGCGACGCGCCGCTCGCGGAGTCCGTGAGCGTCCACCGCAGCCGGAGCGCGGCGCCGTAGCCCCATCCGCTCGCGTCGACGTACGCGTCCTCGATGGCGCAGCGCAGGGTGCGCCGCGCGTCGCGGACGTCGAACCCCATCGCCTGGAGCTCGGCGAGCATGGCCCCGCGGACGTACGCCTCGAGATCCGGGTCGAACGACGAGAGCGCGTAGCCGCGGGGAGTCTGGAGCGTCGGTTCGTCTTCGGACCCGTCGTTCACCGCCGTGCTCACCGTCGCAGCGGCGCGCTGCTGCAGCCGCTTCGAGGCCTCGCGCCCCGCGGCGTACGGGACCTCGGGATCGAGCGTGAAGGCTCCCGCGGCGCGCACCGTCGCCGCCGGGGCGTACGCCGCGACGTCGATCGTGCGCACCGACGGCGGCAGCGCGCCGGCCTTGGGCTCTGCGCACCCGGGGAAGAACCCGTCCGCCTGCAGCCGCTTCACGATCGCGTCCACGAAGCCGTCGGCCCCGCGGGCCGCGAACTCCCGCCGCGAGAGCGCCGTCCCCGGCTCCACGGTCGCGTCGGACTGCCAGAGCGTGCGGGCCTCGTCGTCCTCGGCGTCACCGAGGTCGAGGACCGGACGGGGCGACGGGTACGCCACGCGGAGCGGCGCGGGCCCGCCGGGCGCGGGGCGGTGCGCCCCGGAGGCGTCCAGCAGCGAGATGCGGATCGTCGCCCGCAGGATCGCGCGCCGCGCCGCGTCCGTCAGGATCTGCTCGTACCCGAGCGTCAGGATCGCGTCGGGCCGGAACTCCGCCGCGGCGGTGGCGATGTCCCGCCGCGACTCGAGCCCGGTCGCGGCCCAGCCCGCCACCTCCACGCCGCACCGCTGCAGCGACGCGGCCAGGCGGGCCTCCACGGCCTTCTCGAACCAGCGCCCCAGCGTCGGGCCTTGCCTGCCGTCGACGAGGCTGGACACCACGAAGATCCGCTTCGGCGAGACGGGCGCGTCCGGGTGCCGCTGGCTCATCACCACCGTGCTCACCGGGACGCACGAGAGCGCCAGCACCGCCGACGCCGCGATCGCCCAGCGACCGAGCTCTCTCAAGGCTTCCTCCCCGCGCGGCTGCCCGCGCCCCTGTCCGGACCAGCGCCGTACGGCGGTCGGATCGTCGGGGGCCAGGGAAGCACGGCAGCGGCGACGAGTCCAGGGTGGTCCGAGCCGGCCGGGGCCGGCCCTGGTAGGAATGGAGCCCATGGAACCGAGCTCCGCGCCCTCCCCCCGCCTCGAACGACAGATCGGCTTCCTCGTCGAGGCCGACCGGCTGAAGGAGGTCCTCCGCCGGACCGTGCTCACGCAGAGCCGCCGGCGCGAGAACGACGCCGAGCACTCCTGGCACCTGTGCCTGTGCGTGCTCGTCCTGGCCGAGCACGCCGCCGTGCCCGACCTGGACGTGCTCCGGGTGCTGAAGATGGTGATCCTGCACGACCTCGTGGAGATCGACGCCGGCGACACCTTCGCCTACGACACCGCCGCGCTCGCCGGCCAGCACGAGCGCGAGGCCCGCGCCGCCGACCGGATCTTCGGGCTCCTCCCCGAGGACCAGGCCCGCGCCTTCCGCGCGCTCTGGGACGAGTTCGAGGCCCGCGAGACCCCCGAGGCCCGCTTCGCCGCAGCGGTGGACCGGTTCCAGCCCATGCTCCTCAACGCGCGCACGGAAGGGCACGCCTGGCGGGAGCACGGCGTGACCTACGAGCAGGTCATCGCGCGCAACCAGCACGTCGAGCAGGGCGCACCCGCCCTGTGGGCCTACGCCGCGCGGATGGTGAAGGAAGCGGTGGAACGAGGCCACCTGGCGGCGGGGTGAAGGCGCTCGCGAACCGCTCCGCCCCGCCCCCGTCGACGATCAGGCTCCAGGCGAGATCCGGCACCAGGTCCAGGCTCTGACCGACCTGAGGCCGGGGCGGTCCTCCCGCCCCGGCCTTCGAGCGAGACGCCATCTCAGTGGGCCCCGAGGAGCCGGTTCGCGGCCCCGAAGATCGCCGTCGCCGCCGCCGCCGCGAGGCCGTGACGGGCGCGGGGAAGCCGGATCACCTCCGGCACGGGGTCGGGCAGGCGGTCCCTCGACGGAACCTCGAGCCCAGGGCCGCCGGCTCCGGTAGACTCCTTCAGGTCCCGAATGAATCCGCTGGCGAGCACGATCTGGTACATGCAGTCCTCCCTTTCGATGGGAGGAATTTGAATCGGTTCATTGAATCGGTTCAAGACCCCTGATGGGACGTCGGTGGTTCAAGGGATATATACACTTGAACCGATTCGGAAATAACCTCGGTCGACAATCATGAAGGGCGCCAAGCTTTCGGACGTCGCCAAGGCCGCCGGGGTCTCCTCCGGCACGGCCTCGAACGTCTTCAACCGGCCCGAGATCGTGAGCCCCGAGGTCCGGAGCCGCGTCGAGGCTGCCGCCCGCCGGCTCGGTTACAACGGCCCCGATCCGAAGGGACGGCTCCTGCGGGCCGGCAAGGTGAACGCGATCGGGGTCGTCACGTCGGACGACACCGCCGACGCCTTCCGCGATCCCTACACGCGGCTCGTGATGAGCGGCATCGCCAGGGAGTGCGACGCCCGCGGCGCCGGGCTCGCGCTCGTGTCCACGAAGCAGAGCGAGTCCGCCTGGCGCATCCAGACCGCCCTCGTCGATGGCTTCATCGTCTCCTGCTACAAGGTGGACGACGCGGTCGTCGCGCTCGCGCAGGAGCGCAAGCTGCCGTTCGTGGCGCTCGACCTCGACGCGGGCCCCGGGACGAGCTCGGTGCTCATCGAGGATCGCCGCGGCGCGGCCCTCGCGGCGCGCCACCTGCTCGAGCTCGGCCATCGCAAGATCGGCATCCTGGCGCTGCCGACGAAGGGCGACCGCCACAGCCCGACCGGGCTCGGACGCGTCCAGGCGTCGGCGTTCCGGTTCATCCGCGATCGCCTCGCGGGCTACGGCGAGGCGCTGGCCGAGCACGGGCTCACGCTCGAGCAGGCCCCGATCCTCGAGCTCCACGGCTCCGCCGCGCACGACGCGCCCCTCGTGGGCGAGTTCCTGGCCGCGCACCCCGACCTGACCGCCCTCCTCGCGATGGCCGACATCCTGGCGTTCGCGGCGCTCGACGCGGCGCGCGCGCGCGGCCTGCGCGTCCCGGAGGCCCTCTCGATCGTCGGCTTCGACGACGTCGCCGAGGCGGCCGAGTCCGATCCGCCGCTCACGACCGTCGCCCAGCCCGCCTTCGAGAAGGGGCAGACCGCGGCCCGCATGATCTTCGACGAAGGCCCTGCGCGGACCGAGCTGCTCCCGGTGAAGCTCGTCGTCCGGGGCACGACCGCGGCGCCACGGGGGTGAGCCATGCACGGGACGAGGGTCGCGGGTCGGTCGATGCTGCTCGGTGCCCTGCTGGTGCTCGCCGGCTGCGATGGCGGGGGCGACGCGGGGCAGGGGCCGTACGTCGAGCTGACGGTCCTGAGCGTGGCCGGCGAGGGCGCGTCGCCGTTCGGCTTCCTCCAGCAGGCGCGGGTCTGCACCGACCCGAGCTGCGCGACCGTCGTCGACGACGCCAGCGTCACCGTGAACGGGAGCGCGCTGGCGTACGACGCCAGCGCCGAACGGTACGAGGGCTCGGTCCCGGTCGCGCTCGGCGCGACCGTCGCCGCCGAGGTCACCGTGGACGGCGCGACGTACACCGCGAGCGGGACGCAGTTCACCAGCGCCCCTGCCCTGACCGCGCCCTCGCCGGGCGCCGTATGGGACACCGCCGAAGCGCACGCCATCTCCTGGACGGGCGGCGCCCCGGCGGAGCGCGCCGCCTACTTCGTCGGCGTCCTGGACGCGGGTGGCGCCTTCGCGTTTCCGGCGGGCGGCGAGCCCCTCTCGCAGGTCGCCATGGGGACGACCTCGGCCACCGTCCCCGCCGGCGCGCTCGGCGCGGGGACCCACCAGGTGGTGGTCGGGATCGGCTCGGCTCGCGACGTCGCCCCCGGCTCGGGCATCGCCTTCGCGGGCGCGGCGTCCGGCTCGGCGATGTGGCTCCGCGCGTTCGCGCTCGCGATCCCCGTGACCCTGTCGGCCATCCCGGCGGCGCCCGCCGACGTCCGCGCGACGGCCGGAGACGGCGAGGTGCGCGTCTCCTGGGCGCCGGTGGCCGGCGCGGCGTCGTACGATCTCTACTGGTCCACCGCGGCCGGGGTCACGAAGGCGAACGGCACGAGGATCCGGCGCGTGACCAGCCCCGCGCTCCTCACCGACCTCGCCAACGGCACGACCTATCACTACGTCGTGACCGCCGTGAACGACGTCGGCGCGTCGGCGGAGTCGGTCGAGGTCACGGCGACCCCCGTCCCGCCGCCCTTCATCCGGGCCATGATCACCTCGACGCAGGACGCGGCGCCGCCCTTCGCGCCCCTGCAGGTCGAGGTCTGCTCCGACGACACGTGCGCCACGCGCATCCCGGACGCGACCGTCCGCGTGAACGGGAGCGCGCTCACCTGGGAGGACGCGACGGGTGACTATCGCGGGACCGCCGCGATCCCGCTCGGCGCCAGCGTGACCACGGAGGTGACGGTCGGGCACCAGACCTGCTCCGCCACCGCCACCCAGTTCACGGCCTTCCCCGTCGTGGCCGCGCCGACGTCCGGCGCCACCTGGGCGCGCACGAGCGCGAACGAGGTCGCCTGGTCCGGCGGCGCGCCGATCGCCGCCGCCGCCTACGTCTTCGCGCTCCTCGACTCGACCGGCGACGTGGCCTACCCGAACCCGGGCTACGGACCGCAGGAGCTCGACCTCTCGACCCGCACGGTCCCCATCCCGGCGGACGCGCTCGACGCGGGGACGTTCCGGGTGATGGTCGGGATCACGTCGCCGGGGGTGGCCGATGGCACGTTCGGCGGCTTCCCGTTCCTGGACGCCGCCCCCGGTTCGGCGATGTGGCTGGGGGCGATCGCGTCGCTCGTGCCGGTGACGGTGCAGTAGCGTCTCGTTCGTGCCACGAGTTGCTTCCCGGACACACGCTGCGCGCCCTCGCACGCCGGCAACCTCCCAGGAAACGCGCGGTTGCTTGCGCGTCGCCGCCGGCATCCCAGCTGCAAGGGCACGGGGACATGAGCCGCGTCACTGCCTCTCTCGCCCTCGCCCTCTTCGCCCTCGCCGTCCCGGTCCTGGCCCTCGTCGCCCTCGCCGGCGGCGATCGTGACTGGGACGAGCCGGAGTGCGAGGAGCCCTGCTCGCTCGCGTGAGGAGCCCGTGGCCCGGGCGCCGCGAGGGCGGTCCCGGGTGCCCTCGCCCTCCCGGGCTGCTTCTCGTACGACACCTGCGCGGGCCCGCGCCCGGGGTCGCCCCCGCCCGCCGCGCCGGCGCTATAGTCCGGAGGAACAGGCTTCGGGCTTCCGGCCCCAGGCTTCAGGACGCGCGTCTCTCCTGGAGCCCGGAGCCTGCAGCCCATGGCCGTCTCCGGAGAGGGGCCCATGAAGGCTGGCCTGGTCGGCTACGCGCAGTCGGGCAAGACGACGCTGTTCAACGCGCTGACCGGGCTCCACGCGGGCGCGCGGGCGCAGGTGAACCTGGGGGCCATCAAGGTGCCCGACCCCCGGATCGACGCGCTCTCCGCCCTCTTCGAGCCGAAGAAGACGACGTACGCGGAGGTGCGGTTCGTGGACGTGCCCGGGCCCAAGTCCAAGGGCTCCGGCCTCGACGCCGACGCGCTGCGCGCGCTCGCCGAGGTGGACGCCTTCTGCCTCGTGGTCCGCGGCTTCCCGGCGCCCGACGGGACGCCCGCCGAGCCCGCCCGCGAGCTCGGCGACTTCGACGCCGAGCTCGTCCTCCACGACCTCGCGATCGTCGAGAAGCGGCTCGACCGCATGCGCAAGGAGCACGGCAAGGGCACGGGGGAGTTCCACGAGCTCGAGCGCCTGCACGGCCAGCTGGACCAGGGATCGCCGCTCCGGGCGATGGCCTGGAGCGACGCGGAGGCGAAGGAGCTCGCGCACTACGACTTCCTCTCGCGGCGGCCGCTCCTCGCCGTGCTGAACGTGGCCGAGGAGGACGCCGCGGCCCCGCCGCCCGCGCCGTTCCTCGAGGCCGCGAAGGCACGATCCGCCGACGTGCTCGCGCTCTGCGCCTCCGTCGAGGCGGAGATCGCGCAGCTCGAGCCCGCCGAGCAGCCCGCCTTCCTCGAGTCGCTCGGCCTGAAGGAGCCCGCGCGCGCCCGGTTCCTCGCCGCCGCCTACCGGTTGCTGGACCTCGTGTCGTTCTTCACCGTCGGAGAGGACGAGGTCCGCGCCTGGCCCATCCACCGCGGCGACAAGGCCCCGCGCGCGGCCGGGCGGATCCACTCCGACCTCGAGCGCGGCTTCATCCGCGCCGAGGTGACGCACTACGAGGACTTCATCGCCGCCGGCAGCGAGCACAAGGCGCGCCAGGAAGGGAAGCTGCGGCTCGAGGGGAAGGAGTACGTCGTGAGGGACGGCGACATCCTCAACATCCGGTTCGCGGTGTAGGGAGGCTCGCTGCCGTCCGCGACGTCGCTCGCCCTTCGACAGGCTCAGGGCGAGCGGCCTCACGAATTCCCTTCCGCTCGTGCTGAGCCTGTCGAAGCACGAGCGAAGAGGACGCCGTGCCCTCCCACCTCATCGTCACCGGCGTCGCCGGCTCCGGCAAGACCACCGTCGCCCTCGAGCTCGCCCGCCGCCTGGGCTGCCCGTTCGCCGACGCCGACGACTTCCACCCGCCCGCCAACGTCGCCAAGATGGCCGCCGGGTTCCCGCTGACAGACGAGGACCGCTGGCCCTGGCTCGAGGCGATCGCCGCCTGGATCCGCGCCCGGGCCGCCGCGGGCGAGACCGCGGTCGTCACCTGCTCGGCGCTGAGGCGCGCCTACCGCGACGTCCTCCGCGCGGCCTCGCCCGGCGCCCGCTTCGTCCACCTGACCGGCCCGCGCGGGCTCCTCGAGCAGCGCATCGGCGGGCGCCGCGGCCACTTCATGGCGGCCTCGATGCTCGACTCGCAGCTCGGGATCCTCGAGCCGCTCGCGCCCGACGAGCCGGGGATCACCGTGGACGTCAGCCCCGCGCCGCCCGTGATCGTGTCCAGGATCCTGAAGCAGCTCGAGCGCTGACCCCGTCCCCCGTCCCCGCCTCCGTACCCCTCCCCGCTCCCGTTTCCGCCAATGCACCCGCTCCCGGTCCCGCACCCGGCCTCTCCCCGGGCACGGGCACGGTCACGGACGCTACAGCACCATCCCCGGCTCGGCGTACGGCAGCCCGAGGCTCTCCGCCACCGGCGCGCAGGTGAGCTGCCCGTCGAAGGCGTTGAGCCCGGCGAGGAAGCCCGGGTCGGCGTGGAGCGCGTCCCGCACGCCCCGGTTCGCGAGCCGGAGCGCGTACGGGAGCGTGGCGTTGGTGAGGGCGATGGTCGAGGTGCGGGGCAGCGCGCCGGGCATGTTGGCCACGGCATAGTGGAGGACGCCGTCGACGAAGTAGACCGGGTCGGCGTGGGTGGTCGGGTGCGTGGTCTCGACGCAGCCGCCCTGGTCCACCGCCACGTCCACGATCACCGAGCCGGGCTTCATGCCCCGGAGCATCTGCCGCGTGACGAGCTTGGGCGCGGCCGCGCCCGGGATGAGCACCGCGCCGATGACGAGGTCCGCCTGGGCGACCGCCTCCTCCACGTGCTGCTCGTTGCTCCAGAGCGTCTCGACCTTGTCGCCGAGGATGTCGTCCACGTAGCGCAGCGCGGGGAGGCTCCGGTCCAGCGCCGTCACCCGCGCCCCCATGCCCATCGCCACCTTGATCGCGTTCATCCCGACGACGCCCGCGCCGAGCACCACCACGTGCGCCGGCGGGACCCCGGGCACGCCGCCGAGCAGCATGCCGCGTCCGCCGTTCGGCTGCTGCAGGTAGAACGCGCCCACGTGCGCCGCCATCCGGCCCGCCACCTCGGACATGGGGGTGAGCAGCGGGAGTCGCCCGGTGCCGTCGTGGATGGTCTCGTACGCGATCGCCGTCACCTTGCGGCGCAGGAGCCCGCGCGCCTGCTCCGGGTCGGGGGCGAGGTGCAGGTAGGTGAACAGGATCTGGCCGGGCCGGAGGAGCTCGAGCTCCGCCGCCTGGGGCTCCTTCACCTTGAGGACCAGCTCGGCCTCGCCGAGCACCTCGGCCGCGGTGGCCGCGAGCCGCGCCCCGACCGCCTCGTACTCCGCGTCGGCGAAGCCGCTCCGCTCGCCCGCGCCGCGCTCGACCGTGACCTCGTGCCCGGCGGCGACGAACGAGCGCGCCCCACCGGGCGTGAGCCCCACGCGATTCTCGTTGTTCTTGATCTCCTTCGGGCACCCCACCCGCATCGCATCCTCCCATCCCGTGCCCGTGCCCGCGCCCGCGCCCGAGCCCGAGGACCTACCCGCCCCGCGCCCGTGCGAACGGGAACCGCTTGAGGTCGGCGAGCGCCGACTCCAAGGCCAGGGTAGCTGCGCCCAGGGCCACCGCGCGAGACCCGAGCGGGCTGGTGACGATCTGCGCCGACGCCGCGCTCCAGAGGAGCGCCCGGCTCCGCACGGCCGAGCGGAGCGGCGCGAGGAGCAGCTCGCCCACGCGCGCGAGCCCGCCGCCGATGATCACCATCGCGGGGTTGAGCACGTTGAGCATGTTGGCGATCGCCACCGCGAGGTGGCCCGCGGCCTCCCGGACGAGCTGGTTCGCGAGCGGATCCCCCGCGAGCGCCGCGTCCTCGATCGCGGCGAGCGAGATCTCGCCGCCGGCGAGCCGGCTCTCGGGGTGCTCCGCGCGGAGGGCCGCGGCGCGGAGCACGAGCGGCTGCGCGCCCACGAGCGTGCAGAGGCAGCCGCGGAGGCCGCACGAGCACGGCGCGCCCTGCGGGTCGATCGCGATGTGCCCGATCTCGCCGGCCGCGCCCGTCGAGCCGCGGTACAGCCGCCCGCCGACGATGTGCCCGGAGCCGATGCCGGTCCCGATCTTCACGTAGGTGACGTCGTCCACCCCCTGCCCCGCTCCCCACCAGTGCTCCGCGAGCGCGCCGAGGTTGGCGTTGTTGTCCATGAGCACCGGCACGCCGAAGCGGTCGGAGAGGAACCCGAGCCCGGCGCGGCCCTTCCAGGCCGGCAGGGCGACCTCCGAGAGCTGCTCGGGGTGGCGCGGATCGACCGGGCTCGGCACCGCGACGCCGATCCCCACGAGCCGGTCCGGCCCACGCCCCCAGCGCGCCAGGCACTCCTCGATCAGCGACTGCATCAGCTCCCGCGTCCCGTCCGGATCGGTGCTCACCGGGTGCGCCCGCTCCTGCCAGACGAGCACCTTGCCGCGCAGGTCCGTGAGCGCGACCCCGACGTGGCTCGATCCGAGGTCCACCCCGACGAGGCCGAACGCGTCGTCCTGGAACTGGAGGACGATCGGCCGCCGCCCGCCGTTGGACTGCCCCGGCCCCGCCTCCACCACGAGGCCCGTCGCGAGGAGCTCCGAGACGGTCTCCGAGACCGTGGACCGCGACAGATCCGTGCGGCGCGCGATCTCGGCGCGGGAGATCGTGCGCTCGGACCAGATGAGCCGGAGGAGCCCCCGCGCGTGCGGGCGCCGCGGGCCGGGCGCCACCATCTGGAGACCTGCCACGCGACCTCGGTGCCCCCGCATCGAACCTCCGTTTGTTCGGTAAGCGTACGAAGTAGGCCCGAGCCGGCGGCGCCGTGTCAAGCGCAGCGCGGCGCGGAGATATCCCCTTCGTGACAAAGCGGGAGCGCTCCGCTTCGCGCGGGCAGGTTCGGGGACGGCCTGGTATCTAAGGGCCGCTTATGGAGCTGCCCCAGGAGCTGTCGTGGTTGCAGTTCAACCGCCGCGTGCTGGAGCAGACGCGGCGAGCGGACTTCCCCACCCTCGAGCGGCTGCGGTTCCTGGCGATCTGGGCCTCGAACATGGACGAGTTCTTCGCCGCCCGGATCTGGCGGCCGTTCGTGCAGGGGCGCCGGACGGACGAGTACCGCGCGCTCGTCGAGGAGGCGCGCGCGCAGATCCAGCGCGCCGAGGCGACCTACCGCTCGTTCCTCCCCGAGCTCGAGGGGCTGGGGATCAAGATCGTGGCCGCCCGCACGCTGACGCGCGCCGAGCGCGCCTACTTCGGCGCGTTCCTGGCCGAGGAGGTCGCCCCCCGGACGGACGTGCTGCGCGTCGAGGCGCTCCGCGAGGTGCGGAGCCGCGCGCTCTACTTCGCGAGCGGCGACGGCGTGCTCGAGCACCTGCTGCGCGTCCCGGACAGCGTGCCGCGCCTCATCGAGATCCCCGGCCGCGACAACACCTACGTCCGGCTGGGAGAGCTGCTCCGGCTCCGCCCGGATCTCTTCCTCGCCGGACGGACCGCGCGCGTGCACGAGCTGCGGGTGGTCCGCCTCGCCGCGATCGACCAGCTCAACATCGACTGGGACGAGCTCCCCGCCGCGCTGGAGAGCCGGCTCGAGGGCCAGGTGAGCCACCTCGAGGTCGAGCGCGACTTCCCCCCGCACTGGGCGGAGGCGATCCGCCAGGCGTTCGGGCTGGAGCCGGAGGAGGTGGTGCGGGTCATGCCCCCGCTCGACCTCCGCTTCCTCTCCCGCGTCGTGAACCACGGGCCCGCCCGGCACCGCTTCGGCCCCCACGCGGCGTACCGCGTGCCCGGGTTCGAGAAGGATCCCTTCGCCCGGATCGAGAAGGGCGATCTCATGCTCTACCACCCGTACCAGAGCTACGAGGCGGTCGAGGACTTCGCCCGGGCCATGGCGTCCGACCCGGGCGTCACCGCCATCCGCGCCACGCTGTACCGCATCGGCGAGGACAACGTGCTCGCCGAGGCGCTCATCCACGCGGCGCGCGGCGGCAAGGACGTGGCGGTGCTGCTCGAGGCCCGCGCCCGCTTCGACGAGCTGACGAACCTCGAGTGGGCGCTGCGGTTCCAGAACTCGGGCGTCCGCGTGCTGCGGCTCCCGCAGAAGAAGGTCCACGCGAAGGTGATCTACGTGCGGCGCGGCGCGAGGGCGTACGTCCACCTCGGGACCGGCAACTACAACACGCTCAACGGCCGGCTCTACACCGACTTCTCGCTGTTCACGGCCGACCGGCGCCTCACCGCCGACGCCGCCACGTTCTTCGCCGGGCTCGAGGCCGGGCGCGCCCCGAACCCCCGGCTCATGCGCACCGGCAAGCGCGTCCGCGAGCTGCTCGTGTCCCGCATCCGCGACGAGGCCCGGCCCGGCGGGCACGTCATCCTGAAGTGCAACCACCTGACCGACGGCGCCGTGCTGCGCGCGCTGCGCGAGGCCGCCGCGGCCGGCGCGCGGGTGGACCTGCTCGTGCGCACCACCCTCACGCAGGTCCTCCCCGAGGTGCACGCCCGCAGCCTCGTCGGGCGCTTCCTGGAGCACGCCCGCGCGGCCGCGTTCAAGCGCGGCGGCGCCTGGGACGTCTGGGCGGGGAGCCTCGACTTCATGCCGCGGAGCTTCGACCGCCGGTACGAGCTCTTCTTCCCCGTCCTCGACCCGCGCGCGCGCGCCTCCGTGCTGGCCGAGCTCCGCGCCCAGCTCGCCGACGACGTGAACGCCTGGGAGCTCCGCGCCGACGGCACCCAGGCGCCGATCTGGGGTGGCGGCCGCGACGCCCAGCGCGCCGACGAGCACCTGCGGGAGCTGCGGGCGGCGCCGGTCCGCAACGGGCGCAAGGTGGCGTGAGCCGCCGGGGACGCGTACAGTCCGTCAAGGCCGGGGCGTTCTGTCGCAGCGAGGGTCCGGTCCCGTCCGCGCGCGGCGCGCAGGGCGCGGAGCCTGCGATTCCGGGGAACGATCGTTTGCCCGCCGGCCCGGGCGCGATTAAACGACGGGCACTTCTCCCTCCACCACTCACCCAGCGAGCGCGCGAATGGCCCAGCTTCCCGACGTCGATCCCCAGGAGACCAGAGAGTGGCTCGAGGCCCTGGAGGGCGTGCTGGAGCGCGAGGGTCCGGAGCGGGCGCGGTACCTCATCCAGACGCTCATCGATCGCTCCCGCCGGTCCGGCAGCTACCTGCCCTTCTCCGCCACCACCGAGTACCTGAACACCATCCCGGTCGAGCGGCAGGCGCGCTTCCCGGGCGACTTCGCGCTCGAGCAGACGATCCGTCACTACATCCGCTGGAACGCGATGGCGATGGTGGTCCGGGCCAACAAGCACACGAACGTCGGCGGCCACATCGCCAGCTTCTCCTCCGCGGCCACGCTCTACGACGTAGGGTACAACCACTTCTGGCGCGCCTGGACCGAGGAGAAGCCGGGCGACCTCGTCTTCATCCAGGGCCACTCGGCGCCCGGCATCTACGCGCGCGCCTTCCTGCTCGGCCTGCTGAGCGAGGAGCAGCTCGACAACTTCCGCCAGGAGGTGGACGGCAAGGGCCTCTCCTCGTACCCGCACCCCTGGCTCATGCCGGACTTCTGGCAGTTCCCGACCGTGTCGATGGGCCTCGGGCCGCTCATGGCCATCTACCAGGCCCGGTTCATGCGTTACCTCGCCGACCGCGGGCTCTCCGACACCGAGGGCCGCAAGGTCTGGGCGCTGCTGGGCGACGGCGAGATGGACGAGCCGGAGTCGATGGGCGCGATCGGCATGGCCGGCCGCGAGAAGCTCGACAACCTCGTCTTCGTCGTGAACTGCAACCTGCAGCGGCTGGACGGCCCGGTGCGCGGCAACGGGAAGATCATCCAGGAGCTGGAGGGCACGTTCCGCGGCGCGGGCTGGAACGTCATCAAGGTGATCTGGGGCCGCCACTGGGATCCCCTGCTCGCGAAGGACAAGGACGGCCACCTGCGGCGGCGGATGATGGAGGTCGTGGACGGCGAGTACCAGGTCTACCGCTCCCGGAACGGCGCCTACGTGCGCGAGCACTTCTTCAACACGCCGGAGCTGCGGGACCTCGTGGCCGACCTCTCCGACGAGGACGTCTGGCGCCTCAACCGCGGCGGCCACGATCCGTTCAAGGTCTACGCCGCCTTCGACGCCGCGGCGAAGCACAAGGGGCAGCCGACCGTCATCCTCGCCAAGACGATCAAGGGCTACGGCCTCGGCGAGGCCGGCGAGGCGATGAACATCACCCACCAGCTCAAGAAGATGCCGACCGAGGCGGTCCGCCGCTTCCGCGACCGCTTCGAGGTGCCGGTCCCGGACGAGAAGCTGGCCGAGGTGCCGTACGTGAAGTTCGCCGAGGGCTCGAAGGAGCACGAGTACATGAAGTCGCGCCGGCGCGAGCTGGGCGGCGACCGGCCCAAGCGCCGCCGCCGCTCGGAGGCGCTGGTGGTGCCGCCGCTCGAGGCGTTCGACCGGCTCCTCAAGTCCACCGAGGATCGCGAGATCTCCACGACGATGGCGCTCGTGCAGATCCTCCAGCTCCTCATGCGCGACAAGAACGTCGGCAAGCGCGTCGTGCCGATCGTGCCGGACGAGGGGCGCACCTTCGGCATGGAGGGCATGTACCGCCAGGCCGGGATCTGGAGCCACGTCGGCCAGCTCTACACGCCCGAGGACGCCGACCAGCTCGCCTTCTACCGCGAGGCCAAGGACGGCCAGGTGATCCAGGAGGGCATCACCGAGGCCGGCGCGATGGCCGACTGGATCGCCGCCGCCTCCGCGTACTCGGTCCACAACTGCCCGCTCATCCCGTTCTACGTCTACTACTCGATGTTCGGGTTCCAGCGGATCGGCGATCTCGCCTGGGCGGCCGCGGACATGCGGTGCCGCGGCTTCCTCGTGGGCGGCACCTCCGGGCGCACCACCCTCAACGGCGAGGGGCTCCAGCACGAGGACGGCCACTCCCACGTCTTCTCGTCGGTGATCCCGAACGTCCGCTCGTACGATCCGACCTTCGCGTACGAGCTGGCGGTCATCGTCCAGGACGGCCTGCGCCGGATGTACGCGGAGCAGGAGGACGTCTACTACTACCTGACCACGCTCAACGAGAACTACACGCACCCGGGCATGCCCGAGGGCGCCGCGCCCGGCATCCTGCGGGGCATGTACCTCTTCAAGGCCGGCGCGAAGCCGGACAAGAAGACCCCGCGCGTGCAGCTCCTGGGCTCGGGGGCGATCTTCCGCGAGGTGATCGCCGCCGCCGACCTGCTCCGCAACCACTGGGGCGTCGAGAGCGACCTCTGGAGCTGCCCCAGCTTCACGGAGCTCGCCCGCGACGGCATGGCGGTCGCCCGCGAGAACATGCTCGACCCCGCCGCCGCGCCGCGCCGGGCGTACGTCGAGGCGGCCCTCGCCGAGTCGCAGGGGCCGGCGATCGCCGCGACCGACTACATCCGCGCCTTCCCCGAGCAGATCCGCCCGTACCTCTCGCGCCGCTACGTGACGCTCGGGACGGACGGGTTCGGCCGCTCGGACACGCGCGAGAAGCTCCGCCGCTTCTTCGAGGTCGATCGCCACCACGTCACCGTGGCCGCCCTGCACGCGCTCGCGCAGGAGGGCGCGGTGCCGGCCGCCAAGGTGGCCGAGGCCATCAAGCGGTACGGCCTCAAGAAGACCGCCGCGCCGTGGACCGTCTGAGCGCCGGACCTGGGAGCCAAGAGATGAGCACCATCGACGTGAAGATCCCGGCCCTGGGCGACTACGAGGACGTGCCGGTCATCGACGTCCTCGTGAAGCCCGGCGACACCGTGAGCGCCAACGACGCGCTCGCCACCCTCGAGTCCGACAAGGCGACGATGGACGTCCCCGCGCCGGCCGCGGGCACGGTCCGCGAGATCCGGATCAAGGTCGGCGATCGGGTCGGCGAGGGCGCCGTGGTCGCCATCCTCGAGGCGGCCGACGGGGCCGCGAAGGCGACCCCGGCGCCGGCGCCAGAGAAGAGGCCGGCGCCGGCGACGGAGAAGAAGGCGGCGCCCCCGCCGGGGCGGGAGGCCGGCACGGGCACGGGCACGGGCTCGGGGCGTATCGAGGTGAAGATCCCGGCGCTCGGCGACTACAAGGACGTGCCGGTCATCGACGTCCTCGTGAAGCCCGGCGACACCGTGAGCGCCAACGACGCGCTGGCCACGCTCGAGTCCGACAAGGCCACGATGGACGTCCCGGCGCCAGCGGCGGGCACCGTACGGGAGCTCAGCATCAAGGTCGGCGACCGCGTCGGCGAGGGGACGGTGGTCGCGATCATCGAGAGCGGCGCAGCGGCTCCCGCCGCGGCTCGCCGCGCGCCCGCAGCGAAGCCGGCACCCGCGGCGGCGTCCGCAGGCGCAC